>NZ_CP051480.1:600000-776009 GCF_012934885.1 Mycoplasma phocoeninasale
ATTAGATTATGCAAGAAATATATTTAAAACAAAAACAGTTAAGTGAAAGCTCTTATATCGATATTGAAAGTCGCATTGAAATGCTTAAAAAACTAAAGGCTATTATTAAAGCAAATGAAGAAGCGATTTTCTGAGCCTTAAAGAAAGATTTAAATAAGCATAAAAATGAAACTTATTTAAGTGAGCTAGCAATTACTTATCAAGAGCTTAATTTAGCGATTAAAAAAACCAAAAGTTGAGCAAAGGCCAAACGTGTTAAGAGTCCTTTTTATTTAATTGGCTCAAAATCACAAACTATTTTTCGACCACGCGGACATGTTTTGATTATTAGCCCCTGAAACTATCCCGTTTATTTAACACTAAGTCCCTTAATTTCGGCAATTAGTGCTGGTAACCGCATTATGATTAAAAGCTCAGAGCATAGCCAAAATACAAGTGATTTATTAATTAAACTAATTAACAATAACTTTGATTCATCGTTAATTTACTGCTCTGATACATCGCTTGATAGTGCTAAATGACTGCTTGAACAAAAATTTGACATGATTTTCTTTACCGGGAGCACAAGTGTCGGCAAAATTGTTTATGAAAAAGCAGCTAAACATTTAACACCGGTAGTGCTAGAACTTGGTGGTAAATGTCCGGTTATTGTTGATGAACTTAAAGATCTGAGAGTAATGGTAGATAATATCTTTAATGCTAAAATTCTAAATTTAGGACAGACATGTATTGCCCCTGATTTTCTATTAGTTAAAGAGAGTCAAGTTAATGATATCATGACACTCTTTAACCAAAAGATGTCTGAGTTTAAAAGTCATTTAGAGATTGCTAAAATTATTAATGATGCCAACGTAAATAGACTTAATGATATTAGCAATTATAGCTTTAATGAACATAAACTAACCTTTATGAAAGCGGATTTTAGCCAAAAAATTATGAATGAGGAAATTTTTGGTCCAATTCTACCAATTGTTATCTACAAGAGTGAAGAGGACCTAAAAAATATATTAATAAAAATGGAAAGCCCGCTAGCAATTTATGTTTTCTCTGATAATAAAATTTTCATAAATAATATTTTTAAGTATGCGAAAAGTGGTTCTTTTGTTGTCAACGATAGTATTGGTTTTATTGCCAATTACAATCTACCATTTGGTGGTATTGGGAGTTCTGGAATCGGCCGCAGCCATGGATATGCCGGCTTCAAATCGTTTAGTTATGAACAAAGTTATTTTAAAAGAAACTTTTTACATAACCTAAAATTACAATCGCATCCGTATACTGAAAAGAAACTAAATCTAATAAAAAAATTTATTAAGTAATTAATAATCTAACGCAACAAACTAATCCATATTCGATGGATTTTTTGTTTTTATATTCACTATAATTTCGAAAATTTTTGATCTCTCAACATTAAATTAGAGCTTTGTATATTGATTATAAACTATTATATTTTTCTTAATGTTATTGGTAAATAAAGTCAGTAAACAAATGTTAGAACCGTTAATTTATACTTATTTGATTGTAAAATACACTAGGAATTATCATTTATTTATTAAATAAATAAATTAAGAATTTGTATATGCTCTGGTCATTATTGCGACCGTTTAGCTTATGTTAAAATTTAGAAAAATAACAAGTAAAAAAGGAAGTTACTATGAAAAAAATTAAATGAATAATTGCTTTATCACTACCTATTGTTGCAACACCATTAGTTGCTGCAGCATGTGGCAGTAAAGATATGATGAAGGATAAAACCCCACCTCCAAAAGAAACACCAAAAGATCCGATGATAACACCACCAAATGATGGCATGCCACCAAAAAATGACATGCCAGGACAGATGATACCAAAAGATCCAACTCCAACGCCACCAAAGAATGATATCCCACAAACACCACCATCAAAAGATATTCCGCCTAAGAAAGATACACCTCAAAATCCACCAAAGATGGACAATCCAAAAGATCCGATGATAACACCACCAAATAATGGTAGTCCGCAAAATCCACCAAAGATGGATATGCCCAATAATCCAAACATGATGATGCCTGAAACTCAAAAACCAACTCCACCAGTAATGCCAAAAGTTGAAACGCAAGAAGAAAGAATAATTAAGTTTAGATGATTAGCTTTATACTATTTAGCTTATAAGGGATTACTAAACACAAATGAATTTAATTATGATAAAAATGAGTATATAAGAGATATGTTTGTATACTTAGGAGATAAGGATAAGAAAAATATGAGTGTTTTAAACACGGCAGTAGATCTTTTGGCAACTTTTAGAAGCAATAATTCAGATCTTATAAACTACATAAAGGATCAACTAAAACTTCAAGAAAGTTCTATGAATAATGCATATAAGAATTTTTGAAGTTTTTTGGATAATATATACAATGATTTTGTTAAACATTTTAACAAAGACGAGAATTTCAACATACGAGTTTTTCTTAAATATTGAGAAGAATTAAAAACTATTGGAACAAAGGATTATCCATTTACATATGCGGGATATTGATTCCAAATTTTGTTTCATCTAAATAATTATTCACATTCTAATATGGAAGTTAGCAATGCGGCTAAGAGTGTTTTTGACCAAATAGTTGCGTCTTTTACAAAACCAGATTCAGCTATTGTTATTGCTAACATTGAAAAAGAAGTTTCAACAATTAAAAACTATTTAGAAAATTTAGATAATACATCAAAGAAATAATATAAAAAAGAAATTTAGGTCACATTTCTCATGCTGATTAATCATTGGCAGCATTTTACTAATCTAAAGTCATTTTATGGATATAATACGATACCAAAATCTTATATATACCTAGATAATTTAAATAATATTGATAAAACCAACTGATTGCAATAAAAAACAATTATGTTATTTTAAATATTATGGAATTGTCATTAGAAATGGCTAACTTTATGCATTTTCAACTTAGCTAAGAATATGACACTTTAAAATTGCTGCAATCTAAATCAAATAATAGTGCTGGCTTAATAAATAGTTAAATTAATTTATTAAAATAGGTTAAAACAGCAAAAAACAACAACATCCAACAGTTAATTTTTTGCTAATCAAAAGAACTAATCAACCAAAATAAAATGTTTTGAGATTTATTGGATATTTTTCAAGAATTTAGTGATAATGATAAAAATATTAATATTCATGTCTTTATAAAATGTTTAAAAAATTGAAGAATTTCAATAAATTTGAACTTTATATATTTTTATTACTTTATTTTGATTAGATAATTTTGACACTACTGCTAAAAAAAATGGTGAAAATAGTGCATTATTCAAAGTTTTTGTTGAATCAGATCAAATGACTTTATCAAACAAAACTATTTTAACAATGAAAATGCCATTGCCGAAATGAAAAAACAAATTAATTAAATTTGTGAAAATAAATAATTATTTAGTTAAGTAAATTTTAAATTAAAAATGTAAAGGAATAATATATGAAGAAAAAAAATCTTAAATGATTAGCAATTTTACCCGTAACCATTACTGTGTTTCCACTTATAGCGGCTTCATGTAATTTTAATCAAGTTAAAACTGATGCCCTATATTTGAATTTATACTCATTAACTTTTGCTGAATTTGGAAAATTTCTCAAAATTGAAGATTATAAAAGTTATAAATTCCTAAATGAAGCAAAGAAGATACTGAATCAATTAGAGAAGAAGGATAGTAATAACAAGAAGGTGTTAGATAATGCTAGATTACTTCTAGCAGACTATGAAAATTACTTAAATAATGGAAGAGAAGCATCAGAAAATGATGATTTAATTCAAGATATTATTACAATACCTCCAGTTAAATATTTAGATATTTTTTCATTTTTAGATTCAAAAAATAATTCAATATCTAAATTACCGGGCAATTCAAATAAATTTTTTTCAGAATTAGAAATTTTCAAGAAATATTGGGAATTTATTAGTAATTCAAGATTGTTGGTAGTTAACTATTTATATTTATTTTATCCATTAAATCTCTTAGAAAACTCATTGCAAAAGAATATAGGAAATAAAGAATCGATTACTGAAATAATTAATTTTTTCAAAGCTAAAATAAGTGCCAAATCATCATTAAAATTATGAGATATAAATAAAGTTTCTAAAATACTAAAGATTCTTGAAATTAACTAATCATATAATTACTATTACAAAATAAAATCTCCGCTGAGGAAATTTTATGTTTTTTACGGTTTTTGTTAGCTTCTTTTTGGTGAAAATTTTAAAGGCATGAAATTTATTAATATAATTGGCAATTTAAACCAAACAAGTATTTCTATATACAAGAATTTGGAACAAAATTTCTTTACCTATTATTATTGCCAACAACTCCAGCATGTGTCGGTAAAGATGTGATTAGAGATAAAATCTCAACACGAAACGGTATATTGAAATATCTAAAGTTTAAACCTCTGAAATGAACACACCGACTATGAAGTTATGTTATAAATTCTATCAGCTAAGCCAGAAAAATCTAAATATACTAAACCTCAAACTTTACCTAAAATAAAAAATCCAATATTAAATTAGAGCCAATTTTACCGTGACAAATACAAACAAAATTAGTCAGAAGATTTATTAATATTAGAAATAATATGGATTAGTTTGTTAAGTCTTAATTTAGAACATATCTAAATTTTAATTCCTGTAGAAAACATCATCAAAGATTTAGTTATTAAATTACCAAAAAAATAAAATGCTTTAAAATGGACTATTATCAGTAGAAGACCATGAAAAAACACTTCCTAATCAAATAAATTTTGTAGGCTTATGGCTGATATTTCGACAATGCTGGTAGGGGTGAATTATTTTAGGTTTTTTAAAATTTTAATGAATAATTTGATGGCTACTTAAAAAAACTTAATATCTGTGATACATAATTCAAAATTGTAGCTTAAAATCAACCTCATCAAAAATGATTTTCCCATTCTACTACGATAAATTATTCAAAATTGGAGTATTAAAAACTATGAAAATTTATTACAAAAAGTAAATATGGGCAATTTTTTTACAGCTTTTTATACTAAATAAAATATTAATTGGGCAAATATAGAGATGATAAAAGCGATGATATAGCAACTGAAAAATTATTACTGTAGTTAGTGATACTATTTTATAGGCAAAAAAGGATCATTAACTTCATGTAATTTTACAAAAATTAAAATGAAAATTAAGTCATTTGACGATGGCTTTATAATTTTTGTATCATAAAAAAATACACACAGACTAGCAATTTTAAATCTGTGTGTTTTTTATTAAATATAATTACTTATTCATCTTCATCATATTCATCATTTTTAATTCTTCGTTTATTTTATCTTCGATTTCATACAGCATTTTAAATGATTTTATATGTTCAAAATCTAGCATTTTTTCAAATTTTTTTGTTAAATCAAGTTTTTTAACTCTTGATAATTCAGAAGCTAAGTATGCGAAAATTTGTCCAGAATCTTTATCGCTTTTTCATTTTGTTTCAATAAAGTTTTTAAATTCATTATATTTACTTGGACTTCTCTTTTCAAGCCCTTCAATTGTAGAAAGAATTCCGAACTTTACTCTAAGATTAATGATTTCTCCTCTAAGCTTGTATACCTTATCAGTTTCTTTGAGAGCATTTAGTTTTTGTCTATACATATCTTTAATAGAATTTGAAGCTAAAATAGAATTAATTAATCCTAGTGTCTCTCTTTTTTGAATATCTAGTGTTAATTTCATTCCTTTTTCAAATAAAGACAATTCTATATTAGATGACTTTGGTTTATTTTCTTCTAACTTAAATATTACATAATGAGTAGATTTAATATTTGAATCATTTTTTATAGTAATTCTAGCGTTTAAATGAGTATCAGTAAAGAAGTAAGTAAAGTCATCTGTGTCAATTGAAAAACCTTGAAGATTAGAAATTATTAAATCTTTGAAATTAAAATTATAATTTTCTAACTTAGTAATCTTATTTTTGAATTCAAACTGAACGTTTTTAATTTTATCCAATTCTGCTTTAGTTTTGTCAAATTCATCTTTTTGAATTATTGCGCCAGTAGCTTTATTTGTAGTATCAATTGTAAATTTAACATAAATAGTATATTCTTTATTCTCTATAGAAACCTTTAGTTCAACTTGCGCTTCTTTTTCATTTTTTACGATGAAATTAGATTTTGTCATATCTGATAAAATCATAAATTCTTTGTCTGAAATTGCTATGTTTTGAATTGAAAATTCTTTTGCATCAGTAATTGATTTATTGTATGTAAAAGTAGCTGCATTCAATTTATTTTTTATTTGTTCCTCAGTTAATTTTGGATTAGGTTCTGGCATTGGTTGAGGCATAGGATTTGGAGCTGGATTAGGGTTATTGGGATTTGGGTTGGGTTTGGGATTGTCTGTATTGTTGCATGCTGCGGCAACTAATGGTAAAGTTAGTACACTTGCAATCGAACCGATTGAAATCATTATTTTTGTAAGTTTTTTCATTTTTTGAAATCTCCTTTTACCTTTTTGTAAACATTATTTCACACAAATGCATTTTAATAATATCTTTGGATTTTCATGATATTTATTAAAATATATTGTGTGCTCAAATTATCACAAATAAATCGCACAAATATACTTTTTTAGCCGTTAAAAGTTATTTTTTTATTAAAAATAAGACAAAATTTATGTAAATTTAGTAAATATTGGTATTTTTTGCCCTTTAATATCTTAAAAAATGACTATTTTTTTTGAATTTTTATATGTTTAGCAAATATTGAAAAAATTATTCAAAATAAGATTAGTTCTCAAGCCTTTTTCGCAGAAGAGAAAATTTATAAACTAAGAAAGTATTGTAATTTGAAGAAATGTCGTCACGATTTTTAAAGCAATTTTTTTAATTCAGTTTTTTTAAAACAATTTATAAGCGCCTAGACAACGAATAGCCTAGATTTTTTGGCAATTGGAGTAAAATAATTAGTATGAAAACAAATAATAATAAAAATGCTAATGCGCTAGATTTTGAGCGAATTTTAGCTGAAGTTACTGAAATTAGAAAAGATGATCCGATTAGAGCTATATATGTAGTTGACGGTCATCTAAAAAATGCCATTTTATCAGATGATGTTGCTGACCTAGAGGCATTAAGACAGAATATTATTTTTCAGATCAAAAAAGATAATTTAGCTGTTAAAACCACCCTTGATACCCTTAGTTTAATTAACTCTCTTAAAGGTAAGAAAATGGATTATGTTTTTATGCTAAACTACAATGAACTGAAAAGACGTGATGATTTTGAGCAGCATGCAGCTGAATTTCAGCATTTCTTTAATCAACATGACTTTGATAGCGCGGGATTTCAAACTTTAATATATGACCTACTGCAAAACAAACAAATTGATTTTGATTATTCAGTTAGGGGGCAGATAATTAATCCTAAAAAACTTGGTTCTTTTCTTGAAAATCCGGGAATTAGAAAAATGCAAGCAGAAATCTTTGCCACATTTGACAAAGACATTGCTAAAAACAAAGTTGCCAGACAAGTTTTTTCAGCTTATTTATTTAAAAACTGAGTTGATATTTTGCTTAGAAAAACAACACATGATTATGAACAGATAATTAATGTTGTCAATGTTTTATATGGTGAAAAAGATAAAAGTGAACTAAATGCCGAAGAAAAAGCTATTTACCAAATATTTAGCAAATAAAAGTGAAACTAAAATAAATTACAAAGCTTATATTGATAAGCAGTTTTTTTGTAATTTATTTAACAAATAAAATATAATATAACAAGATATTATTTAAGGAGAACTATGTCACGAATAATTAATAAAGAAAAGACAGAATTGAGAATTTCATATGTTTTAGAAGGCTCTGAATGACAAGAAGCAATTGAAAAGGCAAGAGAGAAATTAAGATTAAATGTGCAAATTCCAGGATTCAGAAAAGGAAAAGTACCTGCTCGTGAAGCTGATAAACGCATTAGTTTAGGAGAAGTACTAGAAAAGGCGCTAAGATCAAAACTTGATAGCATTTATTCTGAACACATTGCAAAAGAAATTGAACCGACTGATCAAATTGTTGGAAGAGAAGATCTAAACATCAAAGAATTTTCAGAATCAAAAGTAGTTGTTGAATTTATTTTCCCAATTATCCCTGAAGTAAAATTAGGAGATTATTCAAAACTTGGCGGTAAAATTGGTTCATTAGAACTTTCAAAAGAAGAGCTACTTGAAACTGAAATGAAGATTATTGAAAAGTATGTTGTGCTACTTGACAGTGATGAACCAATTAAATTAGGCGATGAAGTTAACTTTGATTTTAAAGGTTTTGTTGATGGCGAAGCATTCGACGGTGGTGATGCTGAAGGTTATGATCTAAAAATTGGATCAAAACAATTCATACCCGGCTTTGAAGAAAAAATGGTTGGACTTAAGAGAGGCGAAGAAGCTGACCTTGATTTAGTCTTCCCAGAAAACTATCATGTTAAACATCTAGCTGGTAAAAAAGTTATTTTTAAAGTTAAAATCAATAACATCAAAACTCCAAGTATGCCAAAAATTGATGAAGAATTTATTAAGCAAATTAACATTACTGGTATCAACACATTAGAAGAATTTCAAAAATTCCTTGAAATCCAAACATACAAAAATAAATTAGCAGATTTAGAAACTAAATTTATTGAAGATATCACTAAAAAATTAATTGCTACTTCAGAAATCGCAATTTCTGATTCACTACTAAAATCTGAATCAAGAAAATACTACGAAAACTTACTAAACAACTTAAAAGAGCAAGGTATTTCTGAAAAAGAATATTTGGAATTCACCAAGAATACTAAAGATGATATTTTTAGAATTTTTGATGAATCAGCAACTGAAAATCTAAAGAAAAGCTTTATTTTTGGTGCAATTGCCGGAGCTGAAGGAATCAAAGCAACTGAGGAAGCTTATAACGCTGAATGTCAAAAGTTTGCTGACCTTTACAAAATCGGAGTTGAAAGTGTTAAAGGCATTTTAAGATTTGAAAATTTTGAGAACAAATTCATTACCGAAAAAGTTATTGAAACTCTAATGAAGAAAAATGATCCAAAGAACTTTGCTAAATTAGAGGAAATCAAAAAAGAAATTCAAATCTTTGATGAAAAACAAACTGAGAAAATTGTTGCTAAAGCAAAAGCTGACACTGAAGCAGCTGCTAAAGCCAAGGCTGAAGAAGAAGCTAAGAAAGCTGAAAAATAATTTTAAGACTTAGGATTTGCCTAAGTTTTTATTTCTGTTTTTTTTAAATTTTCATTAATAAACATTATTTATTAATTTCATATAAAATATATATTTATGAAGTTATTTAATTTTAAATCTACAGAAATGCGTATTGCTGAAGCAACATTAAGAAAAATTAATCATTGAGAAAAAGAAATCTCTAAACTAAGTGATGAACAACTTAAGGCAAAAACAATTGAATTCAAAGAGAGACTGAAATTAGGCGAAACATCAGATGATATTCGCCCTGAAGTTTTCGCTGTTTCGCGTGAGGCAACAAAAAGAATTTTAGGCAAGAGACCTTATGATGTTCAAATGATTGGAGGATTAATTCTTGATTTAGGTTCAGTTGCAGAAATGAAAACTGGTGAGGGGAAAACTATTACCTCGATTGCACCGGTTTATTTAAACGCATTAACTGGTAATAGCGTTATTGTTTCAACAGTTAATGAATATCTAGCTGAACGCGATGCCGAAGAAATGGGGCAGGTTTTTAACTTCCTTGGCTTAACAGTTGGTATTAATAAAGCCCAAATGGCACCCGATCTTAAAAGACAAGCTTATGCCTGTGATGTTGTTTACTCAATTCACTCAGAGCTTGGATTTGACTATCTTCGTGATAACATGGTTATGACAAAAGAAGAAAAAGTTCAACGTGGGCTTGACTTTATTTTGCTTGATGAAGTTGACTCAATTCTAATTGATGAGGCTAAAACACCATTAATTATTTCTGGTGGCGATAATGATGAAAGCAATCTATACACGATTGCCGATTTGTTTGTTAGAACCTTGAGCAAGGATGACTTCTTCATTGATGAAGAAACCAAATCAGTTTATTTAACCGATGAAGGAATTGAGAAAGCTAATAAGTACTTTAATTTTGAAAATTTATATGACATTCAAAATTCAGAGCTTGTACACCGGATCCAAAATGCCTTACGTGCTCATAAAGTTATGAAACTTGATGTTGAGTATATTGTTAGAAACGATAAAATTGAGCTAGTTGACTCTTTCACTGGTCGAATTATGGAAGGAAGATCATACTCTGAAGGTTTACAACAAGCAATTCAAGCTAAAGAGCGTGTTGAAATAGAAAATGAAACAAAAACACTAGCAACTATTACCTATCAAAACTTTTTTAGATTATTTAAAAAAATTAGTGGGATGACGGGAACAGCGAAAACCGAAGAAAAAGAATTTATTGATATCTATAACATGCGTGTTAATGAAGTACCAACTAATAAACCAATCGTCAGAGTTGATGATAAAGACGAAATTTATGTTGACATGCATTCAAAATGAAAGGCCGTCGTAAAAGAAGTTAAACGTGTTTATGAAAAGAAGCAACCAATTCTAATTGGAACTGCCCAAGTTGAAGACTCTGAAGTTCTACATGAATATCTTTTAGAAGAAGGAATTCCTCACACTGTTTTAAATGCTAAACAAGATGCCTCAGAAGCAGAAATTATTTCTAATGCTGGGCAGTTGGGAGCAGTGACAATCGCTACTAACATGGCTGGACGGGGCACTGATATTAAGCCATCAAAAGCAGCTTTGGAAGTTGGCGGGCTTTATGTTTTAGGAACTGAAAAAGCTGAATCTAGAAGAATTGATAACCAATTAAAAGGTCGTTCTGGTCGTCAAGGAGATATTGGTTATACTAAATTTTATCTTTCATTAGATGATCAACTAATTTTGCGTTTTTCAATTCAAGATCAATGAAAGGAAATGTTTAAATCATACGGTGAAGATCCCATTGAAGGCGAAGGAATTCGCAAAGCCTTTATTCGTGCACAGAAAAAAATCGAAGGATTTAACTACGATAGTCGAAAAAGTGTTCTAAATTATGATGACGTTATTCGTCAACAACGTGATCTTATTTATGAACAACGTGATTTAATTTTAAACCGTGATGATCTAGGTAGTATTATCCGTAAAATGATTACTGTTGCTGCTGAACAAACAGTTAATAATCCATATTTTGTTAAAAAAAACAATACCCTTGATTTAGAAGCTTTCTCAAATTACGTTAATTCAAATTTTATGACTTTAACATCTCATAATTTCAAACCCGAAGAAATCATTAAATATGATCGTGAGGAATTAGTTGAACACATTGTTAAAGTATGACAAAAAGAATATGATGTGCTTCGTCAAAATATTATTGATAAATATGGAATCTCATCACTAGCTTCCTCGGAGAGAAACATAATTTTGAATGTTTTTGATAGTGCTTGACAAGACCATATTAATGTCATGGATAAACTACGCCGTAGCACTAACTTAGTACAATACTCGCAAAAAAATCCATACCAAATATACACACAATTAGGTTCGAAAAAATTCAGTCAATTGACAAAACGTATTGCTTTAGAGTGTGTTACTAACTTAATGAATAACTATGATGCATTACCATCATCAAATAGTCAAATTAATTTTCCATGAATTATTGGTCCTGATAGCTCTGGAAATAATCTTCCACCGCAACAGCCAAATTTACAAGTTCAAGACTTTATAAAATACTTAGTTGACTCTGAAAGACAAAAACTTGAAAGAGAAGGGGTTCCAGAAGATGAAATTAATAAAAGAATCGAGGAGCTTGAAAGTCGTATTCTTAAGGAATTAAAACTGGATAGTAAAGTTGAAAATCATATTATTGAACCGCATGAATTAGTCGATGTAAAAAAATAAAATCCCAGCTGTATAATTTCTTACACTGAGATTTTTTTATTTTTTATTAGCAAGATTACATTTTTTGAAAATATTCAATAGCCAATCGCAATATCGCAACGTCATTTGGGAAAGTAACTTTTTCAAGTGCTTCTTCAATTGGATATCATGTTGCTTCGCTAATTTCTGAAGCCTGAGTTTTAATTTCATTGTTTGTAGGAATTCCAATAAAATAAATTACATCTTTATAAATATCTCTTATTGGGGAATAGCTATTAGTTTCACGAAAATCACCGACAATTTTAATTTCGATGTTTGTTTCTTCTTTAACTTCACGAATAGCTGTTTGATGTTCAGTTTCATGATCTTCAACATGTCCTTTAGGAAACCCTCAATGTCCACCAATTTGCTGAATTAGCAGCACATTTAGTCTGCCATTAATTGATTTGAAGATTATTGCTCCACAAGATTTTTCTTTTTTCATTTATTTTACTCACTTTCTCAATATTTTACTCCAGTAAAGTATTTTGTAAACATAATTGCATTCACTAAAATGAGCACTAAATAGCTACTCATTAGTACAATCATTTCAACTTTTAAAATGTTTAAATATTTTAAGGCATTTTCTTGTTGCTGACTGTCATTAATAAATTTAAAATAATTAGTTCATAGTGGTTGAATTAAAAAAGCATTAACAATAAAAACGGCGGCTAGTGATAAGAAAATAAACATTGAAATTAGCTGAAATTTAGTAACTATTCTCGGCAACCTATCTTTAAATACCTTTCTGATTGGAAAATAACAGACCGCAATATAAACAGTAGCGAAAGTAACTAAAATTTGGGTTACTGAAATTAAAATTAAACTTGACCTGCTTAACCTTATGCCATATAAACTTGCCGAAAGAATGGCAATAATAGCAAAAAATGATCCAAGTCAAATAGCAATTAAATAGTTTAAATGACTGCTATCAATTTTAATTTTTCTTTTTTTATTAATATCTTTCATAATATTCCTATTTATATTATTATAATTAATAATTACAAAACCAAAAGTTAGTTTTGATAAAATATAACTAGTTAGTTAGGAAAGGTTTACACATGTCTTTGTCTGATAAATATTTAGCATTATATCGTCAATATCGTCCCCAGAAATTTGAGGATATAAAAGGTCAAGAGCATATTGTTAGAACACTAAAAAATATTATTTTAAATCATAAAATTGGTCACGCTTATCTTTTCTGTGGTCCACATGGAAATGGAAAAACTAGTACTGCTAAAGTTTTTGCTAATACCATTAATTGTGGACACACTGAAGACATCTTAGTTCCATGTCAACAATGCATTGCTAATATTGATCGAAATCTTGATATTATTGAAATTGATGCGGCTTCTAACACCGGCATTGATGATATTCGTGAACTTCGTGAAAAAGTTAAGCACATGCCAACAAATAGTAAATATAAAATTTACATTATTGATGAAGTGCATATGCTTTCTAAGGGAGCATTTAATGCACTACTGAAAACATTAGAAGAACCACCTGAATATGTTATTTTTATTCTAGCAACAACTGATCCACAAAAAATTCCGCTTACAATTCTCAGTCGCGTCCAGAGATTTAATTTTAAAAAAATGGAACTTAGCACACTAGTTTCTGAACTTAAAAAGATTTTTGAAAAAGAGCAAATTGGGGCTGATGAAGATGCTATCCAGCTTATTAGTAAACTTGGCAATGGTAGCTTTCGTGATACACTTAGTTTAGCTGATCAAATTGCTATTTATTGTGCTAATGAAAAAATAACTAAAGGCGCAGTTGAAGATTTATTTGCAATTTCCAATTCTGATAACATCATTAAATTAATTAACTTAGCAGCTTCAAACAATTTAGAACAATTGCTACTATTTTCAAATGATTTACTGGAAAAAGGTACTGACATCGTCATCCTTTTAAACCAAATTGTTGATATACTAAAAGATTTTATTATTTATAAGAAAACTAACAGTATGCGTTTAGTTGAAGAGTTAACTGAAGAGAGTCTTAAAAAAATTACTATTGATAACATTAGCCACGCATATGAATTTCTTGATATTATTTTAATTTCTTTGAAAGAACTAAAATATTCAGATTTTCCTAAGCAAACATTTGAACTATGCTTAATGAAAATGGCTAAATCGGACCGTGAATCAAAAGATACTAACTTAAAAGTGAGAAATGACTATGCTAGCGAAGATAATTTCAAACCAGTGAATAAGGTTTTGAAAAAAACTTCACTTGAGCAGGAAGAACTAAATTCAAAATTCAATCTATCATCTATCGCCAACACTTTTAGTGAAAAGAAAGAACTTGTTGATCTGAACATTGAAGAAGTTAATGTTGATGAAATTCTTGAAAAAACCGCTGAAATTTTACTATCAGAAACAACCAATGAACTGGAAAATGCTCAAATAAGCGATGCGATTGTAACGAGTAATTATGATGTTGAAAACACAGAAGTACAAAGTAGTGCTAAAAATGATGAGCCAGTAGGGTCTGATACAGTTAGTCTAGATCAAATCATTGATTGTTTACTAGTAAAACAGTATGCAAAAATGGCAAAACCGGGTTATGAAAATGCTAATTTAACACTTAATGATAATATCAAATACAGTTTAATTGACTCTAAACTTTCGGATTCAGAATCGGATAAACAAGTTAAAGATATTTTAAGTAATTTCAAAATTATCTTTTCATCACATGACTTCATTTTATTTAGTTCTTCATTTGATGATAAGGTTTTTGACTTAAACCGTAATGCTTATCGTGATAGTTTAATTAAGGGAGCATATAAAATTTTTAATCGCTATGTTCACTTATTTGCAATTACTGAAAAACAAATTGAAGATGCTAAAAATTACTGACTAAATAACAAAGAAGCACTAAAAAGTAGAAAAATTAAAAAATTAGAGGATTTATCAAAACGTTACGATGAATCTTCTGCAAGTATTGATTGAGCCATGGAAACTTTTGGTGAAAAATTTAAAATTAAAAAATAGTAGGAGATAAATATGAACAATATTAATGAAATGCTTAAAAAAGCAAAAAGAATTCAAGGTGAATTAGAAAAAGAAGAGCAGCTAATTGCTAAAAAAGAATTTGTAATTGAAAAACAAGGAATAAAGATTACCATGCTAGGAACTCGTAAGGTAACCAAAGTTGAAATTAATCCAGCTTTAATTGACCCAGATGATCCAGAATTATTACAAGATTTAGTTTTAATTGCTGTTAATGAAGCTATTGAAACAATTGATGAAGAATATGACCAAATAAACGCTAAATATGCTGGCGGCGGACTGCCTTTCTAGCATGAAGAACACAAATGAGGAGCTTGAATTGCTACTAAAGGCAATTCCGGGTATTAGCAAACGTCAAGCCCAAAAAATTATTAGTTATTTTTTAGAAAATGATGTGAGCAGACTCGAAAATATTTATCAGCTAATGAAACAGTTAAAAGATAAGTTAAAAAAATGTCAAAACTGCAATTTATATTCAGATGCTGAGATTTGTAGTATTTGTTTAGATAAATCACGCCAACAAAAACTTATGATAGTTTTGAGTCAAGAAGATTTGAAAAAATTTGAAGCGCTAGAAATTTATAGCGGTAAATACTTCATTTTAGAAGAGTTATATGATCTAAAAAAACCAAGCGAAAAATTTGATCGAAACCTAGAAAAACTACTGCCTATGGCAAAAAATGTTTCAGAAATTGTAATTGCTTTATCTGCAACAGTTGAAGGACAATTTACCACACAATTTATTAAGAAAATTCTTAAAGATAAAATTAATTTTGATAACGCCTATCAACTTTCAATGGGAATTCCACTTGGTGTTCAGGTTGAATATGTTGATCCAGTTACATTAAAACAATCTTTGATTAATAAAACTAAAATATAAGGGGAAAATATGAAAACAAATCGAGGAAAATTTATAGTTATTGAAGGAATGGATGGAGCTGGAAAAACAACCATTCTTAAAATGCTTGAAAAGTATTTAGTAAAAAATAAAAAGCAAAATAATTTTGTCTTTACAAGAGAACCGGGAAGTAGTTTTTCAAAAGAGGCTGAAAAAATTCGTAGTTTAATTTTAGAAAACGGCAATGAGTTCAGTCCTATGGTTGACGCCTTGTTATTTGCTACAAGTAGAAGAATAAATTTAGAAAAAGGTATTTGACCATCACTTGAGGCCGGCAAAAATGTTATTTCTGATCGCTATTGAACATCATCATATGTTTATCAAGGAATCTTAGGTGGCATTGGTGTTCCTAAGGTTAAAATGATTAATGAGATTGCGACTGACAACACTCATCCAGATTTTATTATCTTCTTTGATCTAGCACCAGAGATTTCACTAAAACGTTTGAAAGATAGTCGCGAATCAATGGATCGCCTTGAACATTTAGATGTTGCCTACTATCAAAATTTACGTGAAGCATATTTGAAAGTTATAGCTAAGGATACTAAAAAATTTAGTGTTCTTGATGCCAATTGTTCGATTGATGAATTATTCGAAAAATTTATTAACCTTTTAGTGGACCAAAAAATTTTATAATGGCAATTAATTCTGATTTTTTGAAAACCATTAATAATTCAGTCAGAGAGAATAAGCTTCAGCAGGTGTATTTATTTTCACAACTAGTAGATGAAGAATTTGATGAATATCTTTTTGCCTTTATTGAGGCAGTTAATCAAGACAAAATTACATCATTCTCAAAAGTTAATTTAAATGATCTTTATTTATCTGTTAATGAGGATAATCAATCAATTGCTAAAGAAACAATTAATGACGCAATGCTTTGAGCTTCTAAAAGTAATTTTTTAGATGCTAACAAGTTTAAAATTTTAGTTATCAAAAACATTGAAAAAGGCAGTGCTCAAAGTCTCAATAGTCTACTAAAATTCTTAGAAAATCCCCCAGCTCATGCCATCGTAGTTATGACAACTAATCAAATTAGCAAAGTCCTAAAAACGATCAAATCAAGGGCATTTATTATCAATCTTAAATCGGATTTAGTCACAATTAAATCAATTAATGATTTTGTTACCGTTTATGCTAAAAAATATAATTTAACTGACATTGAAAAATTGAATACTATGCTAAAAAATCTGAAGTCAACAATTTTATCATCGACTTCGAAACCCGAATCACTTTTATATTTTTTAATGAAGCATTTCGAAAAAGAAAATGCTAACTTTATTGTTATTTTTATGATTTTTATATATGAAGATTTAGCTAAAATTGCTGCCAATGTAAATCACAATCTCCTACTTTTGACAGAAAAAGATGCTAAAGCTCTTAAAACACCGATAAAGATAGATGAAATTATCCAATGTTTAAAAGATATGTATAAGACCTTAAAGACTAATGTGAATTTCCCCTTACAAAAATCGAATTTTCTAATTCAAATTGAGAAGTTATATGGAAAATAAAATTTATATTATCGGAACACCAATTGGAAATCTTGAGGATATTAGTCTAAGAGCATTAAAACAATTAAAATTATCAGATATTATTTTATGTGAAGACACGCGCGTAAGTCAAAAATTACTACGCTTTTATGATATTTCCGGCAAGCAACTGATTTCTTATCATAAGTTCAATGAAAAGTCTTTGGCTCCTAAAATTATTGATATGATTTTATCAAATAAAGTAGTTTCGCTTATTTCTGATGCTGGCATGCCATGTATTTCTGATCCTGGATTTGAAATCATTAGTCTAGCTAAAAAAAATAATATTAGCGTTGATGTGATTGGCGGGCCAACTGCCCTCATTCATGCCGTGATTAAAGCTAATTTTAGTTCGGAATTCAATTTCATCGGCTTTTTAAAAGATAAATCTCAGGCTAGACAAAATCAATTAAAATCACTTCAATATGGCACATATGTTTGCTATATATCACCACATAAGCTCCAAACCACCATTAATGATTTTAAAGTTGTCTTTGGAAATAATGTCAAATTATTTTTAATTAAAGAGATGACAAAACTTCACGAAAAAAGTTATGAAGGAAATCCTGATGAGATATTAAGCAAAATTAGTGAAGATAGCCAAAAAGGTGAGTTTAGTTTGGTATTTAAACTAGAAAAACCTGCGCACGTTAAAGTTAATAAATATCCCAAAAAAAATTAAAAAGCCCGAATATGGGCTTTTATTAATTTTTCACAGTAATTATACAATATTCAATTATCTATTTTTAGCAATAAACGCATCTAAACGGCTTGCTTTTCTAGCACCATTGTTTTGGTGTAAAACACCCTTAGAAACAGCTTTATCAATTTCATGATGTGCTTTAGCAAATAAATCACTTGCTTTAGGATCTTTTGCTTGTGCAGCTAATTTTGCCTTTTTAATTGCAGTTTTAACTGAAGATTTGATAGCTGAGTTGCGAACACGTGCCTTTTCGTTAGATAATATTGCTTTTTGTTTTGATTTAATGTTTGCCATTGGTTTGCCTTTCTTGCTTTAATAATTAGCAATTAATATTTTATAATAAAAAATGATTTTTTTATTCTTTTTATTCAAAAGCAAACAAATTAAGTAAATGACAAATAGTTTTTATTTTCTACTAAAATTTATAATTATGAGAAAAATAAACGAAATTCTAATTTACAAGCTTGGAGAAAAAGAAATTAATATTCATTTGCGCTTTACAAATAATAAAAATATATATTTAACAATGAAAAATGACCAGATAATTCTTTCAACACCAGTAAAATATATCAACACTGAACAATTAAACAATTTCTTAGCGATGGCTATACCGAAATTGATTAAGCGTTCTGGTAAACAAAAAAGTAAACCCGTACTTGATATTGATTGAGAGAATCAACAGTTTTATTTGTTTGGTAAGCTTACCAAATTTAAAATTTTCGACGGTTTCATTCAATTATTTATTGATGAAAGTATTGAAATTATTTATACAAAAACTAAAAGCATATCCCCACTTAAAAAATTAATCTGAAATAATTTAACTCAGAAACTTGAAAAGACATTTAGTGAATGAGCTAATTACTATTCACAAAAATATCTAAAAAAACCTATACTAGCCAAAATTAGAATTGCGAATAAGAGATCAGCTTGAGCAACAAATTATCTAACAAAAGATACAATTTCAGTTTCTAAATATTTAATATTTTATAATATAAGATGTATCAAATATGTAGCAATGCATGAAATTGCACATTTTCTTGAAGGAAATCATTCGAATCGCTTTTGAAAGATTATTAGCCAAGAATTTCCTGACTATAAAGAAATTATTAAGGCAATGAATGAACATAAATTTATGTGGGAGGGAAGTTAAAAATGGATAGAGTTTATATTATCGGCATTAGTGTGGGATTACTGCTATTAATTGCTTTTATTATCGTAATGATTGTACTTGGAGTTTTTATATCAAAGCGCAATCTTGATAAAGCGAAGAAAAATGATGATTTTGAGAATAGCGTTAGTGAAGAAATACAAAAATTATTAAACGAAAACCGTACCAGTAAATGAATTAAACCATCAATGTATAAAAATGCTAAAACAAAATCAAAATTTGAACTCGGAAATATTTTAGTTAGCAGAAGTTCTGTTTTCTTATTTAAACTAAATTATACTGATGGTGGAACAATTGAGGGAGATGGACTTGAAAGGGAATGAATTATTCACAGTGAAAAAAATAACTATACTTTCCCTAATGCTATGATCGAATTAGAAAATGATATTAAGAACTTATCATCGATTCTTCCTCCTAATGTTCCTGTCATTGGAGTTATTGTATTTAATAAAAATACGCAACCATCAATTGTCAATCTGCCTCCTTATATTTTGTGTTTATCAGTTGACAGAATAAGTGAAGAAATCATTGAAATTCAAAACAAACTACATTCAATGCTAGACTTAGAAAATATTGAAAACATTGTCAATGTTCTAGTTGAATATAAGCAATAAATTAACATTTACTACTAAATAACGTGAATCTTTGCCTAAAAAACCACGTTATTTTTTTTGTTAGTTATTTTTTTGCTACAATAATACTATTCTAATAACAACTTAATGGAGAAAAAATGAAGAAAAAAACTAAAAAAATATTGGACAAATATTACATTTCAGAAGCTTTTGATAAAAACAGAAATATATCTTTTAATTTCAAAAAAGCTAACAAAAAAATATCAGGAAATTTTGCCGAATTTACTGATGCATTAGCTGAATATGTTCGTGTTGCTGAACAATCAGAAAATGAGACAAGAGTATGATTCCACCGTGATGCCGCTTATCGTGGAAGTGTAGGTCTTGAAAAAGCTCGCTTAATTATTGACCACGTTAAAGAAAAGAATGTTGACAATCAACAAGTAATTGACTACATTGAAAAAGAAAACTTAGTTGAAAAACCAGTTAAAAAACCTTCTAAGAAAATGATGGTAGCTGAAGAATTAGAAAAAGAAGCCAATGAAATTTCATTTGATGTTCAAGATAAGGAATCGAAAATGTCATCAGATGTTACTAGCAACGATGTTGAATATGAATCTAAGTTTGATGTTACAATATTAGACCTAAAACCATATGAAGGCAAACTAGATGTTTACTATAATTTATCAAGTGAAGATGGACAAACTTCAGAAACTATGATGAAAACCATCGAAGGTTTTTCTACCATGATGAATGATGACATGATGATGTCAGAAAATTCTTCAACTATGAATGAAGAACCAATGATGAATGAAGAAGATCAAAAAATGGATAATGATTCAATGATGATGAATGAAGATAACCAAATGATGGAAGAAGAAAATAAGGATATGATGATGTCAGATGAAGGACATTCACACCACCATCATTCAAAACACTACAACCCAAAAAATACCGGGATAAAAGTAGCTCTTTCACTTTTAATTATCATCGCTTTAGTAAATTTAGTTCTATTAATTTTAAACATTACTGAAATTCTTTAATTACACCAACTTTAAACTTCAAACTACAGCAACAGACTGATGTTTGAAGTTTTTTTGTTTTAATAAAATGGAAAATGGTTGAAAAATCTTAGAAAAAGCATAAATTAATAAATTAGCTAATTATTCAAATAAAAAAATGGACTTTTTATTTGCGAAAAGTCACATTTATTTTTAATATTTTTTCATTATTTTTGATTCTTTAATTTAAGTAATTTTTCTATGAAGTCTGACTTACTTAGAACTTCGGTTTTATCAGATCCGTATTCCCTTATAGCAACCGAATTATTTTTTTGCTCCTCTGATCCAATAACGACAATGAACTTGGTTTTTTGAATTTGTGCATCGCGAATTTTACGGTTAATTCTTTCATTTCTAATGTCTAGGTTAACATTGATATCAAGATCTAATAGTTCTTCATATAGTTTTTGACAATAATCATTTAATTCACTATTAATTGACATTATTGTTACTTGGCGAGGACTCAATCAGTATGGTAGTACGCCTTTAGTTTGTTCAAGTAATGTCGCAATAAATCTTTCGTATGTTCCAATTAATCCACGGTGAATTAGTACAGGAACTTTCATTTCCTCATTATCATCAACATATTTCATATTAAAGCGCATTGGCAGCAGAAAGTCTAGTTGCAATGTCGACATGGTAATAATTTTATTTAAAGCAGTTTTGACCTGAATATCAATTTTTGGTCCATAAAATGCTGCTTCACCAATAAATTCTTTATATTCAATCTTTAGTTCGTTTAATACATCTCGTAAGTCATTTTCTGCGCGATTCCACATATCATCATCATTGAAAAACTTTTCACTATTGTTAGGGTCACGAAGTGAAAGCGAGATGTGATCAATTTCAATTCCAAAGTCTTTTAGTGCTTGAACAATCATTTTGTATAAATGTTTAAATTCATCTTTAATTTGATCAATTCTTACAAAAACGTGGCCTTCTGTCAGATCCATTGACCGAACCCTTTCAAGACCTGATAAGGCTCCTGACTTTTCATAACGATATAATCTTGATTGCTCTGAATATCTAATTGGTAGTTCTTTATATGAATGTCTTGACGAGTTGAATAGTAGGATATGATGAGGACATGTCATTGGACGGGGAACAAGAATTTCATTATCCATTTTTATTGGACTAAACATTGTATCTTGGTAGTGATCTCAATGGCCACTAATTTCATATAGTTTTTTCTCGCCAAAATGAGGTGTTAATACTTCTTGAAACCCAAATTTTTTATCTAATTTTAGGACATAATCACGAATAGCATTATGAATTTTCATTCCATCTTCAAGTCATATTGGTAGACCTTGACCACTTAATTGAGTGAATGTAAAAATTCCTAATTCCTTCCCGATTTTTCGATGATCACGTTCTTTTCGTTCTGCTAGAATTTCGAGATATTGATTCAATTCTTCTTTACTTTCCCAAGCTGTTCCATAAATTCTTGTCAACATCTTGTTTTTAGAATTGCCTCTTCAGTAAGCTCCGGCAACAGATAAAAGTTTAAAATGTTTAATTTCTTTAGTATTGTTGATATGTCCACCTGCACAAAGATCAGTAAATAGAATCTCATTAGTTTTTGGATGACAGTATTGAAAAAAAGTTATATCTTTACCTTCTTTAATAAATTCATCATATAGTTCTTTTTTATAAGGCTGTCCCTTAAATGAGTATTGATCTTCACCAACCAATTTCATTTCATAGCCTTGCATTGCCATTTTTGTCATTAACTTTTCAATCTTTGGAAGATCTGATTCTAAAATTCCTTCTTCAATTTCAAAATCATAGTAAAATCCTTCATCAATTGCTGGTCCAATTGCGAGTTTTGCATCCGGATATAGCTTTAGAACAGCAGCAGCTAACAGATGACTAGTTGAATGATTTAAATTTTTATTAACTTTCATGACTTAAGCCCATTCCCTTCATTAATTTATTTATATTTTCACGTGCAGTTTTTTGAGCTTTTTCCGCTCCAATGCGACTTTCTTGTTCGACATTCTTGATATGTTCTGAATATTTTGATTGTATTTTTGTTAGTAATGATTTTACCTCTTCACCAACTGCTACTTTTAGTTCACCGTAGTTCTTATTCTTGAATTTCTCTTCAGCTTCAGCTAGTGATATATCCTTAATTGCACTATAAATGCTTAGTAAATTTTTAATTCCTGGTTTTGTTTCATCAATGTAGATTTTTCCTTCTGAATCAGTCACTGATTTCATAATTTTCTTATAAGCTTCTTCAGGATTATCAAGAAGATATATCGATGATTTAGGGTTAGTATCTGATTTTGACATTTTTTTAGTTGGTTCAGTTAGTGACATAATCTTTGCACCAATTTCCGGAATAAATGGTTCCGGAATTTTGAAATTAGTTTTATATTTATTATTCAAGCGTATTGCTAAGTTTCTTGTTAATTCGACATGTTGTTTTTGATCAATTCCAACCGGAATAATATCAGCATTGTATAGTAGAATATCAGCAACCATTAGCGTTGGATACATTAATAGTCCTGTTGGAATTGTTTCCATTCCATTTGCGCTTTTAATCTTTGTTGATTTATCTTTAAATTGTGTCATTCGAGATAATTCACCAATACTTGTATTGGTCAAAATTAGTCAGTTCATTAGTCCATGTTCAATAACATCTGATTGAAAAAACAAGGTAGTTTTATTTAAATCAACGCCACAAGCACGGAAAAGTGCAAAAATATCACGGCGATTATTTTCAAGTTCTTTTTTGTCAATCGGTAGTGTTATTGCATGTAAATCAGCGATAAAAACATAATTGTCATATTGATCTTGTAACTTAACAATGTTTTTAATTGCGCCAATATAATTGGCAATCGTCAATTTCCCGGTCGCAGTAATACCACTTAGCATTATTTTTTTTTGCATTTTTTAATACCCTTTCTTAAATTGGATAAATCTTTAATTAATTTTAATACAAAGTAAAGAAATAAAAATGATAATGTTGCTATTGTTATTTTTAGCAATATATTAAATAAATAAAATATAATTATAAAATACCTAATACAAGGGAATATTACAATTTAAAATGAGGAAAAAATGAATAAAAAGCATAAATTTTTATATATTCTTCTATGCATATTAACGCTTGGCTTTATTTGTATTTATTGGAGAAAAAAATATCGTCAAAAAAATCAAAAAGATTATTTAAGTGTTCAAGAGAAACTATCTTTTGACTATGATGAATTCCTTAAATTAATCGGGGGAAAAGAAAATATCACTGCAGTTTCAGCAACACAAAAGATTGTAAAAATTGCTTTTAAAGATCGAAAAAAAGTTGATAGCACTGGCTTAAAAGCATTAGATGGAATTACCGGCATTAGTTTTCAAAGTCAACAAATTTCGTTAGTAATTGGCAATTCAGCTAAATATTTGGAACAAAAAATTAGAAAGGAAATGGAATAATGGAAAATAATGAAATAAAGTACCAAACAATTTTGGCAAATCTACAAAACATCGAAACCAATGATTCATCGTTATTCTCATCAGTTGATAATGAGAAATTTTTTGATGTAATGAAAAACTTTGGAGAGGAAACATTTGAAAATTTTTATAATAATTTTCGAATTAGTCACATCTTAAAAGAAAATAGTAACCGTATACTGACTGAAAAAGTTGCTGTGGCTGAAAATAAATTTGAAATAATTTCCACATTCAAGGAATACAATCGTCGCATTGATAATCCAATTTTTAAGGCATTGAACACCAACTTCGAAAAAGCTAAGCAAATGCTTTTAAATAATCTAGAAACAGAATTTCAAAAGTCAATTGTCAAATGAAAGAAAATACTAAATAATGCCAAAAATATTAATATTGAAACTAATATCTGACCACTTCATTTAGGATTCTTTTTCATATCAATAAAAACTGACAAAAAGACAATCTTTGCCCCACTTTTTTTCAAAGAAGTTACCATTAGAATTGAGAACTCACTAGTTTATTTAGAGTCAAATGCTGAAATTCGTGTTAATAGTAAATTAATTACCTTTTTGGGTCAACAAGGATTTATGATTAATGCTGACACTTTTAATTTTGCAAATGCAACTATTAAAGAAGTTTTCGAATATTTTAAGACAATTTGAAGTCCAATCTATCAAATTCCTTCATCAATAAAAAATCCAATTCCCGATCTTCAGCAAGATGAGATTACCAACACTTCGATTGAATTTCATCAAGGAATGGTTTTAGGATTTTATAATGTTTCATCAGGTTATTTATGAAATCAAATGAAGAAAATTATTGAAAATGATGAATTTGATTATATTTTAAATCCTAACATTAGTAAAGTCAAATATGTTGAAACTGTTAAGAGAGTAATTTTTGATAAACATTTTAAATTGTTTAAAATCCAAAAGACTAATTTTTCTCAAGATTGTGCCACTATATCAGCACTTTATCAAGACACAATTATTTGAGGTCCTCCCGGAACTGGAAAATCACAAACAATTAGCAATCTAATTGCCAACATTGTTGCTCATGGATATTCAGGTTTAGTTGTATCACAGAAAAAAGCTGCTCTAGATGTACTTAAAAAACGTTTGAAATCAATTTCTAAATTTTGTTTATTTGCTTTAAGTGATAAACATGTTCAGTTAGAAGAATTTTATAAACCATTGCAAAAATATGTTTATGAATTAGAACATTGCAGTAGATCGAATTCCGAAAAAGGAATAAGTATTTTTTCGATTGAAGATAAAAGCTATGTTGATACAATTAGTAGATTACACAATAATCCAAATATCGATAATCTATTGCAATTTTATTCAGCACTAATGAATGCTAATTTTTCTGAGACACTATTTAATAATCTAAAACTTCTGGATCGCGAGTTAAAATATGCTTTTGATAAGGTTTTACTTGATAAAAAATCAATTATGAAATATCTATATGAAATGAATCTAGGCAAAAAGCCACATTTCTTCACTTTATATCCATCAACAATTAAACATGCGGCTGAAATTCTGGCAAGTGATAACTCATTATTTAGCGTTGATATTGATAAATGCTTGAAATACATCGACAAAGTTGATTATGAATCAGTTGTTGAAATTATAGAAGAATATAAAAATATTGTCAAAACGAAGACTGTTGAACTTAATAACGAAAAAATTTTATCAGAGATGATTTTAGAGAAGAAATATGAAATTGTTTCAAACTTTTCAGGAAAACAACTAGCATTGTACAATGATTTTACCCTTTCAATTCGTACGGCTAAGTTAAAACCTTATCTATTTTTCCATAGGTATCGTGAAATCATTAAATTGTTATTTCCAATTATTATCACAACACCAGAAATTGATTTATCAATGTGAGAAAAAGAAGAATTTGATTATGCTATTTTAGATGAATCAAGTCAGATGTTTTTAGAAAAAGGGATTCCAATTCTATATCTAGCTAAAAGAAAAATTTTGGCGGGAGATAGTCAACAAATGCAACCAACACGTTGATTTTCTGTAACTTATAATTTTGATGAAGAGGATGAACTTGGACATATTGAATCGCTACTAGCCTACGCTCGCAACCGTGGTGTATTCTCGATCCTTCTAAATAAAAATTACCGTTCAAAATTAGCGGCATTAATGACATTTAGCTCAAAACACTTTTATGATTCGAAATTGGATGTAATTGATGATTATGAAGTTTCTTTAAATAAGGATAAGGCAATTGATGTCATCCAGGTTAACGGATCATGAAATAATAGCATGAATGTTGAAGAGGGTACCAAGGTTATTGAGATTATTAAAGAAAACCTTAGAAAATATAAAAAGATTATAATTTTGGTATTCAATGTTAAACAACAAGATTACTTAATGAACCTAATTTTTGGTAATGAACCTGAAATTGAAAATGCAATTAATTCTGAGCAAATCTCTTTAAAAAATATTGAGAATATTCAAGGTGATGAAGCAGATCTTGTGATTATGTCAGTTGTTTATGATAAAAATACATCACTATATGGGACCTATGTGGCTCGATCTGGCGGGAAAAATGCTTTAAATGTAGCAATTTCACGGGCAAGAGAAAAGATTATTGTTGTTAAATCAATTTATGCTGATGATGTGCAAATTAATGAAAACTCAACGACTGATATGCGAATTTTTAAAGAATGACTAAAATTCTTAGATCTTTCACTTGAAGATCAGAAAAATTACTTGGACCAAGTCGATGAGGATATGATCGAGAACACTCGCAATATCTCACTTAATCTAGATCTTGATTACAAAAAAGAGATTCTGCTCCAATTGCAACAACTAGTATTAGACAATGACAATCTAAAATTTATTGCTGATTATTCAATTGGGACAAAAACTATTGATATTGTGCTAATTAATATTACCACTAATAAGTTGATTCATGGTTTCATTATTGACTACTATGACTACATTAATAACTATGAAAACTATTTAAAATTTAAAGATGGCATTAAATTTCTAGAGTCAAAAGCCTATCCAATTACTATTATTTCAAAACATGAATGACCAATTCAAAAAAATAAAATTATTAATGATATTAAAGAAAAAATTAATAACGAAATAATCGTAACTAAAAATTATGAATCAGATAAAATCGCAAGACAAAGACCAAAAGTTGTAATTAGATCGATAAATGACGAAATTGAAAATGACGATGAAATTGATGACTTTCATGTTGAAGAAAATTATAATAAAGAAAAAAGCATGGCTGAAGATATTGAAATAGAAGAAGAAGCAACAAAAATTATCAGATTAGACCTTGACATTGACAATGAGCTTGAGCTAGAAAATCAACCAAAACATCATGAAGTTATTGATGAAGATCATGACAGCAATGCCATTATTCCTAATCATCAAAACCGCAACGATTTGCATGAGGTTGAAATTGAGTCTGATGAGGCACCAAAAACCCATCTGAAATATGATATCTTAGATGAAGATGAAAACATTGTTAATCAAAATAATTTTGCAGTTGAAGAGGGCCTTGGTGAAGGCAATGAAGCTGAAGCAAATCAAACACATGAAATATTGTCAGATAGTAGTAGTAAAATTTACCAAAGTAGCAACGTGAAAATTGAAGATGAATACTTAACTTCTGATGACATTAACGATAGGATTTTAGAAAATGCTGAAAACACAGAGGGTCATAAAAATCCTGAAGAAGCTAGTGATCTAACAGATGACATTTACTATAACACCGCATTTTATGATAATGATGATGAGAGCTCAGAAGTATCGCTTGAGAATAGAGACCAAGAAAATAGCAATCAAAATTTTGATAGCAGATTCAATAGCAATTTTGAAGTTGATTATGTTAGTGAAGAATTTAAAAATTACGGAAAACACGACATAGATAATAAAGATGTAGGTGATATATCCAAACATTCAATCACTTTAATTGATAGTGCAGATCAAAAAAGTGTTGATGATTTCGGAAATCAAACGATTGAAGATGAGTCAATAAGGAATTTTATTTCAGGCAATGAGCTTGAATATAATGAAAATAGTTTATCTTTAGAAGATAGAAATAGTTTTGAAATGTTAAATCAGCAGCTTTCAAATAATAATGAAGTTCAAGAAAATCAAAACCATGGTAGTACTAATAATGAAGATAAAAGTCATTTTGTCTTCAGCACTAGTGATGAGGATAAGATTCTTGATGTGATTGATGATGATCAATGAGCTTCTAAAGATGAAATGTTAAACGAAGATAATGGTGAAATGTTTGATAGTTTAATTCACAATGCTAGTGATCCTGAGTCTGAGGATAATGAATCGGAAGCAGAAGAAATTCATGATTTAGGTGATTTATTTAAAGACAACGATGATTCAGAGCAAGAAATTAAAGAAATTCCATTGGCAGATGAAAGCCAGGAAAATAATAGTAACTATTTTGATGATAACAATAACTTAACTAATGATGATAATCAAAATGATGAATCTGACGCTATAGAAGATCACAAAAAAATGGAATTACAAAAAAATAATTATCAACCTGAATTAAATGTTGAAGAAGAAAATTCGATTACAAGTGAAGAGTCGAATAATGATCACTCTCCAGCGGAATTAGTTAGCCATCAAGCTCAACAATCAAAAACATTTTCCGAAAAAGAAGGGCAAAACATTGAAGATCATATCTATTCAGATAATGATGATTTAAATGATTGAATTTATTCAAATGATTGAGATGATGAGCCTGATAATAATAATACTTCAATGTCTGAAGGGCAAAAAACTCCACATCACAATGAAGATATAGAAGAGCAAATGATGGCAGACAAAGACGTATTATCAACTGAAGAAAAAACAGAGAATAAAAATGATAATTTAGAAAGTCATGAGGCATCTGAATATTTAAAAGAGTTCAACTTAATGGACAATGAAGAATCAGAAGATAATACTACTGAAATTGAAAAATATATTGGAGAATAAAAATGGGTTTATTTAAAAATAAAAAATCTCCAAAAGATCCTTGGGACGAAGAAATTGATCAAAAAGTAACACTTAATGATCAATTACAATTTAAAGATACTGCTAGGAAAACAGTAAAACTAAAAAAAGTAAGAACCATCATTTTCTTTTCATTAGGAGCTGCCGCTGCTGCTATTGTTATTGGTTTAGCAGTTGGCATTAAGCAAACCAAGGAGTTTTTGAAATTATGAGATGCTACCGCTAATGTTGTGCTTTCAAATGAAGCAAAATATGACAAAGAAAAAAATCCCAATGGCATACTATCGTGAAATGAAAATGTCACTATTGAAGGCAGACCAGAAGAGATTATGGAATCACTATTTTCTAATCTAAACTTAACAAGTAATGAAAAATTAAAACCTCTTAATTTTGAAATAATGCAAGCTAATATGGAAGCCACAATTGCTAATGTAATTCTTGATTTAATTGACAAAGATTCATTGCACTTTGATATTCAAATAGCTTCCAAAGACAAAAATCCGCAGTTTAAAGTTATTAGAAATTTTACAATTAAAACCTCGAAACCAACAGAAATAACATCAACTTCAGAAATTGTTAAACATAACTCAAATAGTCGAGTCCAAGCTTCATTTAACGAAAGTTGAAAATTAAATTTCTTTACTACAAACACCTATCGCTATGATGATATTAACAATCAAAATAAAATTAGAATTAAAGAAATTATTGATAATATAAATAGCAAAAAAAATTTAAATTATATCGATCGCAGTTTGTTGCTTCAAAATGAGATAGTTAAAAACAATTACTTTTTCCGACTATCAAGAGAAATAGTAACAACTAAGGAAAAAAGCAAGCTGTTCTTCATTCCTTTTAAATTTACCGGCGATTTAACGTTTGCTGAAACAGACGAAAATGGACACGAGCTATTTGAACCTGAGATAGTTTTTAATGGTGGTTTTTTTTCATTAGCAAATAATACCATAAGAATTAAAGGAGAAAAATATGAATATGGTTTATACATACCATATTTAAATCCCAAAGAACCTCATAACGAAGAAATTAAAAATTTTAAGCTTAAAATTGACTTTGTTGTCGAAGATCAAAAAACTTAATTTCTTTGTTTTTTCAATATAAGTTCTTTGTTTTTCTTTAATTTTTAATATATTTATAATAATTATGCAGTTTTATTGTTGCAAAAAAATAGATAAATTTAGTTCACTTTAAGTTTAGTTTTGTATTAATATAGCTTTTATTTTCTTAAATGTTTATTAAAAATAAAAAAAATGTGTAAAATTAATTAAAGTTATCTAAAAATAAACAAATATAGAAGGAAGATTTATGAATTCTTTAAAAAGTAAAAATAAAAAAATTATTCTAAGTATCACTACTGGTGTCTTTATTTTGTCAACAATTACTGTTGCTTCTTTATATGCAAAATATAATAGTAATAGAGACGATATAATTAAAGACCCAAAAACAGGACTAACAAAAGAAGAAGAACAAAAAGTTAGAAGATACGATCCAAACAATGATGAAGATTTTGAAAAAATTAGAAAATATATTATTAAGGTTATTAAGGTTCTACAAAGAGGAACAAAAAATGCCTTAAAACAATTACAAATTAATGACTACAAAATTGGCATCGCTTACCTTGAGGAAGCAATTAGTTTTGGACGAGGAGCTACAATTATCGTTAATAGAGCGATTGAAGTTTCATTAAGAAATGACAAAAAAGTTTTATTAAGAGAAGACAGAGACGCTTTAAATGGAACTCTTAAGGAAGCGGTTAAAGCTCTAGAAATTGCTAAAACAAATTTGAGGAAATTAATTCAGTACCAAGCAATTGTTAATGAGGAAATTGAAAAACTTACAGCCGCTATCACTAAAGCTGATGAAGCTGTAACTATCCCAGAATTTCAAATTTCAGTTGATGAATTAGGAAAATTAATTATTGGAGCTAGAGGCATCGAAGCAAAAGCAAGAGAAATGTTACTATTTGAAGAAGCTGATAAATTAGCAAAATTAATTAGTCAAGCTTCAACAAAACAAAGTGAATTACAGGCTAAAATTAATAGTCAAAGTTCAAAAGACCAAAGAGAAAGCGTTAGAATCTTTGTTGCTGGACTACCTGAAAAAATTAGTAGACTTATAGAAAAATCAAACAAAGCAATTGCTTCTGTTGATATGGAAAATGTTTTAAAAGAAATTAATGATTTGATTATATCGGCTAATAAGGTTAAGGAATTCGCCAAGAGCCTTGGACTTACTCCAGAAAGTGACAAAATAGCTGCTGGCGTAAAACAACTTGAAGACGAAAAAGATAAATTACAAAATCGTTTAAATGAAAAAAATAGAACAAATATGGTTCTAAAAGACGAAACTAAGAAAATAATTAGTGAACTTCAAAAACATATTGCTGATGCAGAAAACACAGTATCATTAGATGATTTAACTAACCTAATTTCTAAACTTTCTTCATCAATTGAAAAAGGTAATGAAATAAGATCTCAATTGGAAAGAGAAAAATTATCAAAAGAACTTACCGAATTGAAAGATACTTTATCTGAAGCAAGAAGAACTTTAGAAGATGTTCAATCTAGAAAAAAAGATAAAGAAGACCAAATTAAGGCTGAAAAAGAAAACATTACCAAAATTATTGGTGATCTTGACAAAGATTATTCAGCAGCAAACATTGAATCACAAAAAATAACAGGTGACACTGCTACATTAAGAAAATTCAAATCAACTTTAGAATTGGCAGAAACAACTTATTCTAGATTAACCGCTGAAACAAATGACATAAAAAAATATGTTAATACTGAAACCGCAACATTAAAGGCTAAAATTGATGAATTGAAAACAAAACTTCAAGCCGTGGAACAAAGTTTTGCAAAAAATCAAGCTGAAACAAGCAAAATTTATATTGATAAGCTTCTAAGCAGTAAAAATCTTGTATTCTATGATGGTAAACCAATAGATGCAAATTTAAAAACTAAACCTGCATCAAGCTTAGATAAAACAAAAGACAAATTTTCAGTCAAGTATAATGGTGGGCCTATTGATCTTGACACTAAAGTGGACATTGAACTAGATTATGGAGATATTTCTGGAATTCTTTATGTTAAAGTTAATGCAGAACGTTTTGGTATTAAAAAGTCAAAAATATTCTCATACGCTGGTTTCGAAACATTGCCACGCTTGTTAAATAAATTAGAGAAAAAAGACTACATCAATTTGACTCATACTGGGGGGATTAATTCAATTCTTAACAAGTATGGAGACTTTGGTAAATTTTTAGCTGATTTTAATTCAAAAACTCCAACCGGAAGAGTACAATTCCTTAAAGAAAACGGGTTTTCAATTGATTGAAAATTTAATGATTTAAAAGTTCTTGATAGAAACCTAACAATTGATTCAATTGTTTCAAATTTAGACAATTCATTTACTATTAAATTTACAACAAGAATAACAGTAAGAAATGTTACAAATGAAAGTACCTTTGGAAATCAAGCATATATTTTGGAATTAATTGATAAAAAAGGTGAAGCAAGTATTACGCTTAAATAAAGGTCTTAAAAAAATATCTTTAGTTGGATATTTTTTTTAGTTCAGAAAATATTTTTCTTATATAAATTTCAAACACTTCTTAAAGAACTTTATAAAAATAATTTATATCTAAATAATTAGAGTTAAATAAATTTAAAAGACGATCCCAAAGATATAAAATTTAATTATTAAAATTCTTTATTTAATAACAAGCATCAAAAAAAGAATGAAAAAAATAAAATAATAAGTAATTTTTATCACTTTATTATTTATATTTATTTTCTAATTTGTTATTTCAAAAATGTATTTTGCAACTTCTATTTTTGGGTTATGCTGCAACAAAAACAACGAAAATGAAGAAAATTAAAAATATAAAATCTTTAATTTAGAAACTATTTTCTTCCTTTTTTCAATAATTTTTCTTTGTTTTTTAAATAAAAACAACAAAACCTTTAAAAAACCTCTAAATTCAAGAGGTATTTATATATATAAATAAAAATTTCTATTTTTTTGAATAAATTTGCTTTACTTATTGTTTATTTTTGATAAAATTTTTATATAAATTTATACATATAATTTAAAATGAAAAAATACTTATGGAGTAAGAATGAAAAAAGACGAAAAAAGAATATTAGAAAAGTACTATATATCAGAAGCATTCGATGAAAATAGAAACATCTCATTTAATTTTAAAAAAGCTAATAAAAAAATATCAGGAAACTTTGCAGAATTTATTGACGCAGTTGAAGAATTCATTAAGATCAGTGAAAAATCATACCATGACACAAGAGTATGATTCCATCGTGATGGCGCATACCGTGGTAGCGTTGGCATTGATAAGGCACGTTTAATTGTTGAAAGAATTAGAGAAAAATCAATTAAGAACCAAGATGCTATTACTTATATTGAAAGAGAAAATCTAGTTGAAAAATCAACTAATTTTGCTAAACAAGAAGAAGTAAATCTAAAAGATGAAGCTAGAAAAGTAACCTTCCTAGTAATGGGGGTAGAATCTAAAAGAGCATCACAAGTAGAACTTAAGGACATTAGACCTAATTCTATTTACGATGTTGTAATCGATGAAATAGCACCTTCAAAAAATGATCGTGAACTTTATGTTTACTACCACATTACTGCTAATGATAAAAGCTCACCAAAAATAATGTATACAATTAAGGGATTTGCAAGTGCTAAAGTGGGAGCATGTTCAATATCAAATCCATGTAATTCAAAACACTGCCCAAGATGCTCAACAAACTTATCATATGCTAAAGATACAGGGTTAAGTAAAGCAACCTTTTTATCATTAGTTTCAACAAAATGAGATGCTTCAAATAGTTTATCAATCATTAATGAACAAGAAGAAGTGGTTCAAGAAGAAGCGGCAGTTCCAGTGGAACAACCAAAAAGAAGTACCGGATTCTGATTCTTAATTAGTGTACTATGATTACTAATATTTGTAAATATTATCTTAATAATTTTAAGAGTTACTGGAACATTATAATTAATAAACTTTTTAATATTAATAATATCAAACACACATAGTCTTGTGTGTTTTTATTATATTCTGTTAGTCTGTTTCTTTCCTCTAATCTTAATAAGATCAATAAATTTACCTTTAGCAAAGAAGTAGCAAAGCGATATTTTATTTTATATTATGGTATAAAACTATCTTGATTAAATTACTTTTATTTTTTAAATATGACAGTTATTTTTTAATTTTATTACTAATTTTAGTCGATAACCATAGGGTGAATATAAAACTATTACTAAATAGTACTAAGCGAAGCTGGGGATAAATTTAACTAAATTTGAAAAATGTTAATGACATATATTAAGCAACAAACAAAAAAATAAGCTAAACTCTTAGTGCCAACTGATGCTTGTTAATATTATTTATTCTAACATCCTAAATTAAAACTGCTTTGACTATCAAAAAGCAAATAAATTATCTGCCTATTGCTTAATACAAGTGCTGCGTGGCCATTAAATCTAATTTCTTAAGTTTTTTATTCTTATTCATAGCTTTAGCTATTATTCTTTTAATAAAATTTATTAATAAGCAAAGAATGTTATCATCAATCTTGTTTTTTGGTTGAAGGACTTGAATAATAAAAAAAATATGACATTTTGACAATGTCATATTCTATTTTTATCTTTTCGATTTATCATACGGTTGCCCGACGGCTGCGGGTGCTTTAGAATTCTTAGAACTAAAGATTAGAATTGCTATGGTAAATGCATAAGGTATGATATTGATTATGTTTGAATAATCTTTAACGGCAGTGAATGATCCTTGTCCAGCTCCAATTTGTAGCGATGTCGAATATATCGCTGCGAAGACAATTGAGAAGACAAAAATTAATGAAGCTTTTCATTGTCCCATGATTAACACGGCTAGAGCTAAGAATCCGATTCCTTCAACTCCTCCTGAAAATGCTATACCTCTTAATTGAAAGAATAAACCTCCGGCAATTCCTGCTAGTAGTCCAGAAATGAAAACACCTTGTCATTTAAATGAGTTAACATTAATTCCAACTACGTCAGCAGCTTGCGGATTTTCACCAATTGCTCTTAGTCTTAGTCCTCATTTTGTTTTGTTTAAAACAACAAGGACAACAATACCAATTGCGAGTGTTAAAAATAGTTTTAACGAAACAAGATTTCCGAGGCTACTTTGTGATGTTGATAGTGCAAGTTCTGGTGTTGGACTTGAGAATTTATTTCCTTCTCCGAAAAGTTTCAACATTGTAATAGAAATTGCGGGTGCTAGTAAGTTCAAGGCCACACCTGAAATAATGTGATCACCTTTTAGTTTAATAGTAACAAATCCATGTAATAAGGCAAATAATCCCGTTGTCGCAGCGGAAATGAGTAGCAATGGAATCTGTAGTCAAGGGTTAGCGATGTTAAAGATTTGTCCAAATAGCCCATAAAACGTTGCTCCAACGATCATCATACCATCAATGGCAATGTTAACAATACCGACTCTTTCACTAAATAATCCTGCTAATGCAGCGATGGAAATTATTGAGAAGAAAGCAACAGCTGAAATAAATATTCCTAAAAATGCCTGCATACTATATTATCTCCATCTTAAATCATTGATTTCTTAATTTGAATTCTTGCACTATATTATCAATACTTTCACCATATTTAGTTTTATTATCAATTTTTTGAGTTTTATATTGTTCTTTCAAAGTTTTACTTTCAAAATAACCAATTGAAGCTAACTCTTGATTGATTTCACGGTTTTTAGTTGAAAGTTCTTTAAATAGTTGAATCTTCTCATCTTGGGTCATGTGTTTCTTTGACCCCTTATTAATAAATGTATCTTTTAACCGGTTAGTTAATTGTTTTCATTTTGGTTTATTAACAGCATTTTTAATTTTTAAAATACGTTGTAGTTTTCTATATCTAATTGCTAAGTATATTTTACTTAATCAATAAGCCTTAAAAATTGCAATCTTATTTTCGCTATGACCCTTATCAATGGCATTTAAGAAATTGGTTAAAATTATCACTTCTTTTTCTAAGTATAAAATGTCATTGTTAAATTTGTAATTTTTGTTATCAATATTTTCGTTAGCAAAAAATTCTTGTTTTCGCATGATATCTAATTTATATTTAGCTTTAATTTGCTTATAGTATAAATTGTTTTTCATGAATTCTTTATTGGCCGAAAGATTAATTAGCCGTTTATATCTTATTAGTTGTTTTTGTAGTTCAGATTTTTCTTCTTCTTCAAGATTTTTATTCATCAATTTCTTTTCAATTTGTTTTTTAGCCAATTGATATTTTTCTAAATTTGAAATTGAATTGAAAAATATTTTTGATCTTATTAGAATTGCTAGTTTTGCAATTTTTGATATTATTCTAAATTTCGAGAACACTACTGATATTGCTGATAGATAGATAATAATACCGGTGATAATTTGAACAGTTGATTGGTCTAATTTTGAATTTAAAGATTGAATTGAAATTGAACCAACGGTTATAAAGCTATAGAATATTGAAGTAAAAATTGATCCAATTGGTGAATTGTGAGCTAATAGCGATATCGCAATACTATCGAAACCAATTGATATTGGTCCAGATCCTAAAATAACTTGTTTTTCTTGAAATACAAATCATAGAAATCCGGCAATTCCCGCAATCATTGCTGAAAAACTCATTAATGTAATAATTAACATTTTTTCGTTTGTTCCAGAGTATTTAGATGCATCTTTGTTTAACCCTGTCATTTTTATTCTATATCCAATGGTAGTTTTTTTCAAGATAAATCACATTAATACAGCGAAAGCAATTGCACCTAACATGATAATGACTGATACTCAAATTTTATCTAGTGATTCAACACCTAATATGATTGATTGACCATTTACAGCGGATGTTTGGTTTTTAAATGGTAGGTTGTCACTTGATAATAATTGTGAACAAATGTAAAACACTATTCAGTTCAGCAAGATTGTAACAACAACCTCATTAATGTTTAGATATGCCTTTAATATTCCGGCAATCATTCCTGTTATTAGGGCAACAACCATTCCGACAATAATAGCTAATACTAAAACTGCTGGTGTTGCTCCTAGATAGGCAATTACAACAACACAGGAAATTCCTGATGCCATCATCTGCCCAGGAATACCAATGTTAAACATCCCGGCTTTAAACCCAATTCCTACTGCTATGGAAGCAAATATTAATACAGCAATTGTGACCAAGAATCTATTAAGAAATCTATTACTGATTGAAGTACTAATTACAGTGGAAAAAAATGCAATTGGATTTACTCTAAGGAAAAGAAGAAATATCGATGATATAGCTATTCCAATGATAATAGCTCAAAGTGAATTAAAGACTTTTCGTCTTGCTGATACATTATCTTCTTTAAGAAGAAAGTGGGTAAATTTCTTCCATGGATTTAAAGTTGCTTTATTCATTATCGATCCCTGCCATTAATTTTCCTATTTCTGTTCTAGTGATATTTTTAACTGATTTCTTAGCAGAAACCCTTCCCTTATTAATAACAACAACTGAATCTGCTAAAGCTAAAACCTCATCTAATTCATATGAAATTAGCAAAATTGTTTTACCTTGGGCTTTTTCTTCTAGAATTTTGTTGTGAATAATGTTAATTGCCCCAACATCAAGCCCACGGGTTGGTTGAACTATTAAAATGAAGTTATGATATGTTAACATTTCACGACCAACTATAGCCTTTTGTTGATTTCCTCCAGAAAGTGATCTAGCTTTTGAGTGTCCTCTTCTGCCACCTCTGACATCATATTTGTTCTCAATTTCATTATAAAATTCTTTGACTTTTCTATTATTTATTACTAAAGATTTTTCCATTTTTTTATCGTCAAGTCTTCTAATAATTGAGTTTTCTAATATTGAAAAATCAAGAACTAAGCCATATTTGTGTCTATCGCCAGGAATGTATGAAATCCCTAGGTTTTTCTTTTTTGCAACAGACATATTAGTGATATCTATTGGCTGATTGTCATTGTCATAAAGTATTATTTTTCCGTTTTTTGGTTTTATGATACCAGCAGCAGCGAATTCAATTTCCTCTTGACCATTGCCTTCAACTCCGGCAATTGCCAATATTTCACCTTTTTTAATGTTAAATGAAACATCGGTAATTTCTTTGTTATGCTTTGCACTAACATTTTGAAATTCAAAACCCATGTTTTCAGTTTGAACATCAAAATTATTTTTAGGCATAACAACTTTTTTTCCAACCATCGCTTCTGAAAGTTCTGAAATAGAAGCAGTTTGCAAGTTGTCAAAGTGCCCAACAACTTCCCCATGTCTGATAACGGTTGCTTCATCGGCAATTTCTTTAACTTCATTTAATTTGTGAGAAATGAAAATGATTGTCTTTCCGTTTTCTCTAAAAATTTTCATGGTTTCAAGAAGTCCAGTGATTTCCTGCGGTGTCAACACAGCTGTAGGTTCATCGAATATCAGAATTTCGGCATCACGATATAACATTTTCATGATTTCTACTTTTTGCTGTGTTCCAACAGTAGCGTTACCTGTTTTTTGTTTTAGATCAAAATCCAGGTTATATTTTTTTTGAATTGCTTCAATTTTTGTTTTAGAAGTTTTCTTATCAAGAAAACCTAGATTTTCAATTTCGCCTCCAAGAATGATGTTATCAAGGTTGGTATAGGCATGAACTAATTTGAAGTGCTGGTGCACCATCCCTATTCCAACGTCATTTGCTTGGTTTGGATTTTTTATGTAGATACTATGACCGTCTATTTTAATAAGACCACTTGTCGGAGTATACAGACCAAATAATATTGACATCAGTGTACTTTTTCCAGCCCCATTTTCTCCGATCAGAGCATGTATTGTCCCTCTTTTAATATTTATGTTTATATTATTATTGGCAACTATATCTCCAAATTTTTTTGTTATGTTGATAAATTGAATTGCATATTCCGAATTTGTTTGTTTATTCATAATATACCTTAAATTGTTTTCTAATTATGTAAAATAAAAAATCACTTTTTCAAGCATTTTTTATTCGCATTCATTACTTATTAATTTCCGCAATTATACCATTCAAAATTTCTTCATTGTAAGCTTTAACTGTTTTTCCATTAGTATTAACATCAACCATTTCTTTGATGCCAAGCAAACTAGTAGCTTCAGCTTTTTTGTTTTCCGGAACAATTTCCTTAAACTTTTTAATTGCTTCAGCTATTGCTCCATCAGCTAATGATTTATCATTGCCAGCCTTAGTAGAGTTAGATAGCGAAACAAATTCATCTCAATATCCTAATCTAATATTTTGAATTTTTGGATTTGTGTTAAAGTCTGAGATAATATCTGAATTTGCTTTCTTGGTAAATAAATCAGTTAATACCCGGTAAATTGTTGTACCAATTCTTTTTTCAATCGATGTAAAGAATACGGATTGTTGGCTAGGAAATGCCTTAGATTGGTCAGTGTCAACACCAATAATTGATTGGGATTTTCCTGAACTAGCAATTTCTTGAGCGACAATAGTTGTGAAAGGTCCTGCAACAGGAAGAATTATTGCTGGGTTTCCAGTTCTAGTAATAGATTTTACAGTTTCAACTTTTGCTGTGTCAGCCGTACTAAAGTTAGTATCAGTTACTATAGGAGTTGAAGTAATTTTTGCTTTTTTATCTGCATTACCCTCTTCTGAATTGAATTTTTCAATTCCTGAAAGGAAACCGGTGATGAAGTCGGTAACTCCCTTTCCTGAGTGTCCACCAAAAGTAGCAATACCTCTCTTGTTTCTATCGTCAGGGAATTTTTTAGCTAGATAATCACCTGATGCATATCCTGCGATTCATCCAGCTTCTTCAGTTTTATAGTTTAGTGTTATTATTTTCCCCTTTAATTTTTGTTGTTGAGCATCTGTCAACCCTGAAAGTACTCAGTCAACACCAATAATAACAACATCTTTATTTGCGACCGCATTGAGATTGCTTTCAATTGATAATCATTGAGCAAATAGATAACTGTGTTGGAATCCGGTTAGAATTCAAACATTTTTGTTTCCAGCAACAAGAACGTCATATTGTTTTGGAACTGCAGAGTCATCCTGTGGTTCAATGTATTGGCTTGTTGTGTTATCAGTTTGTAGTGAATGCTGTGATATGGCTTCTCAAACTGATTGATTGAATGACAAATCATTCACTCTTCCTCCAGCTGTTAATAGAGCTATATCCATTTTTTTGGTATTTCCAGCTTCTATTGCAGCTTTTACTTCTGCATCTTTTTTTGTAACTTCAGGTTTAATATTTGCTATGTCAGTTTTTGCATATGTACCAGTTTGGTTAGACCCAAAATTACATGAAGCAGCAATCGGGGCAATAGCAGTTAAAGCAACCATCATGCCGAATATTAATCTTTTTTTCATAAATTTCCTTTCTTTTTCAATTATTTTAACGATTTAAAACGATAAATAGTTGTACTTAAAATTATAATACAAACCCCCGAGCATTTATTAAATATCGAATTGAAAAAAGCACTATAATATATTTTGCGAATAAATTTTCTAAAAATTTTTGTATTATTTTCAATATGATAAGATACTTTTTTATAAAAAAACCTTTAATTTTCGAGTTTTATTATTTTCAATAATTAACATCATTGACAAAAAAATAAATTTGGTTTTTATCGAAATTTTTCAATAACTTTATTCATCAGTGGGTATGGCTGTCAGGTTTTGCGCATTTTATAGTATAATTAAGTCATGATGAAAAAGGCAAAATATTTATTAATATTGTCTACATTGTTGCTAACTCCATTGGCAGCAGTTGCTTGTGTAGTACCAAAAGCAAATAAGAATGTGGAAAATAAAGACGAAAGTACAAAGGCCGAAGAAGGTAAAAATAGAGGAAATAGTAAGAGCAATACTTTTATAAATATCAAAAGTAATGAAGCTACAAAAGATGACCGTAAAACTGGGGATAATACTAAAGAAAATTCATCAATAATAAAAGAATCAGAAGCCAAAAATGATTCCAATAATATCGAAGAAAAAAATGCTGAAATAAACAAAGATAAAGAAAATAAAGATCAATCTAAAGTAACTGAAAAAGATGGAAAAGAGGAACAATCAATTCCGAAATTAGACAATGACCCTAAAAATAAAATTGATGATCAGAAACAAACAAATAATGTAAAAGATATAAGTGAAAATACCACTAATATTAATAATACTAAAAACCAAAAGATCATTGAATCACTGCAAAATATTGTTTCAGAAACTAGATGAGTTTCTGGAGTAAATGTTGATGTTAGAAAATTTTTAAGATCAAGTGAGGAAGGTTTAGAATACTATCAATATCCACTTCGTGGTTCGGAAAATGAGGGGTGATATGATATTAACAAGGATTTTGAAGGTGGAGATTGAACACTTTGTTCAGCTAATGTAGCTTCTAATCTGCTACATTGATGACTTGATCAAAATAAAAAATATGTAGATAAATATATTGAACTCAATCCAGAAAAAGCAGCGATAAAATCAGGAGATACAATTAAGTATTTGTCTAAAATTAGAACAAATTATAAAGATGAAGATGGCTATTATGATAAAAGCGAAATCTTTAATGATTTTAAAAATTTATTTGGTGGCAAATATCTTTGACCAGATAAGCTTATTGACATGTTTATTAATGGTTACAAGTATACTAAAAAGTTCTCACCAAATAATGAATCAGATTACCAACCGAGTCAGGTTCGTGGATTTTTAAAGGAAGTTTTCGAAAGTAAAAGATTATCAGACTTCAAAGAACCAGGTGATTTAAAAACCTTTTCAAAAATTATAAAAGATTGACTCGATGAAAAAAGAGGATTAGCAATCTCATATAGTACAAGAGTAGGGGCAGGCCATATTATTACAATTTGAGGAGCTGATTTCGATAAAGATGGCAATGTCATTGCAATTTATATTAGTGACTCTGATAATAAAAGTGAAAAAATGAATTCTGAAAATAACCCAGGAAAAAAAGAAAGAGTTGGCATGACAAGACTTAGAGTTGACTACTCAACTGGAGTGGCCAAATTAAGTTCATATGCCGAAAAAGGTAGTGGGGCAAAAGTTTTACATCTATACTCAATAAAAAATGGTGAGTCAATTTGAAAATCTTATTTTGAAAAACAAAACATAAAATTATAAATAACGAAGTTACTGCAGAAATGTTGCAGTAATTTTTTATGAAAATTTTAATTAAAAATAGACTTTAAATATTTTCAAATTGTCAATCTTTAGTTGTTTTAAAAGATTTTACACTTGTTTATGTAATAATATAAATTACAAAGGAAACAAATTGGCAAAATATATTTTAATTGATCTACATCTACATTCAAATGATTCAACTAGAACTGGTAGCAAAGTTAGTGGTGAAACTGATCTTGAAAAACTCCGAATTTTAAACAATAATAATGTTAAGGTAGCGTGTTTTTCAGACCATGATCACTTTTATCGTAGAAGCTATTTAAATAGGTTAAAAATTATCAAAGATTATGGATTTGATTTACTATTACTTCCTGGACTTGAAATTGATTTGCAAAGAACAGATTATAAAACCGGACAGGTAGTAATAGTTTTTAATCCTACTTCAAATTTAGAAGAAATTGAAGAAATTTTTAGTGGTCGTAAGGTTAGACACACCTATGCGGAAATCATTGAAATTTTATCAGGTTATGATTTTATGATTTTTCCTCATACTGGCAAGGCAAAAGATAACATGTTAGTTGATGATCTAGCTAATTTTCAGGTTGATGCACTTGATGTAACCAGAGATAATCATGCCAATGTCAATAAAATTTTGTCAATTAGACAAATACCGATTGTTTCCTTTAGTGATACTCATACATGAAAAAAATATCCACAATGGTCTAAAAAACAAACATATGTTGAAGCTGAATGTAATTTTTCGGATATTAAAAAAGCAATTAGAGAAAATAAAATTATTATTGAATAATAAATTGAAAGTGAGGAAAATGATATGCTAGAAAAAATGGAATTCCAGATAAAAAATCAAAAACTTGAACTTGATTTTGACATGGTAAATATTATTGTTGGACCTAAAGGTAGTGGTAAAAGTACACTGCTATCTTTAATTGGTCAAGCGATTATGAATAAATATGCTTTTAAAGATGGCTCAAAATGACTAAAAGAAGAAGGAGTTAATCTAGATCTAATTAGTGTCAAAATTGATAATTCAACGAGACTTGCTAAAAATTTTACTTTTTATTATGAAAAGGAAAATTCAAAATCAAGAGATTGAATAGTAGATTTACAAAAAGATTTGACTGGTTATATTTCTCAAGATGATTCTAGAAAAAAATCTTTAGATGAATCTGAGGATGTGAAAAAAATCACAAATGAAAAAATCAAAGAATTTGCCAACAAGATTGCTAGTACTAAAGATAATGGTATTGAAATTTTTGTTAGTCTCGGTAATTTGTTGTTAGAATATTACACATTATCCGAAAAGGGAATTAACTTTGAAATTATTTTTGATAAAGAAAAATCTTCTACTAAAAATGAACTTTCCACTTTTATTAATACTAATAATTCACCTGAAATTAAAAATAAAATAGAATCGATAAATAAAAATATTGAGGACACAATAAAAAATTTAAATCATGTTGAAAATAATATTAGAAGAAATAATAACGCAATCATTGATATCATTGAAAAGACTACATTCGCAAATTTTTTTAATTTAGATATAACAGCAAAAATTTCAAACTATGAAGGAAAATTTATTGAAGCAAAAAATGAACTAGTTGAAAAATATAATGCCTTAACTAAAATTAACAGTGACAAACTCAAAGTATTAGAAATCTTTTGAAATACTTACGAATTTCAAAAAAAAGAATATCGAAAGAAAATGTCGGATGATAAAAAACAAGATGATGAATGAATTAATCTACTAGAATATTTTGAAAATATTGCCACTATTCTAGCAAAAATAAAAAAACAGTATGACTCAATAATGCTAGATGAAATTACTTTGAATTGAAATCAAGAATCTAATTCAACTAATTTAATTTATAAATTAAATCCAATCACAATGGATGAAGATGAAAAATTTGAATTTTTTAAAAACTATCTAGGAAGTGATAATAAAAGGCGTAACTTGCGAGATTTGCTAAAAAATAAAGATAAATTTATGAAAAGCTATGATGATGAAAATCTTGAAAAAAAAGTTATAACTCCATTAGTAGAAAATCATATTGAAATTTTAGCAGGTGATAAACGCTATCAAGATATGTCATTGGGAGAAAAAAGTTTATTTGGTATCAACTATGTTTTAAATAACATTAATATTGGAGATTATTCTGAGTATTTATTGTTAGATCAAATTGAGGATAATTTGGATAATAAAACCATTACTGAAAATATTTTGCCATTGTTAATGAAGAAAAAAGAAGAAAGAAAACAAATGTTTATTGTTACTCATAACTCCAATATTGGTACTTTATTAGAAGGAAAAATTATTGTATCAGATATCTTTAATGAAGACGGAAATAAATTCATATCTAAAAAGATTATCAGTGAAGATAATGGCATCAAAGAGACAGGAGAATCACTTTATTTAGAAGGTGGAATTAAGTCTTTAAATAAACGAAGTGAAATTATTAGCAGAAAAATTAATGAAAGTGAAGAGGAAAAATAATATGACAATAAAAATTGATTATGAACAAAAAAGTGATGAAAGCAAATTTATTACTATTTCAAATTTATCAACAACAAAAACGGATCGCAATCTTAAAATAAATTTAGATAAAAAAGTTGATTCCGATTGAAATCGCGACAAAATCAATGATTTTTTATTTACTTTAGTAGCTGAAGACGGTCGATCAGAAATGACAATTCAAATTACTGATAGAGCTGAAAAAAATCGTCAGGATGTTAAAGAAATTAACTTTATAATTCAATTATTTGAGGCTTTTGTTAAATTTTATAATGAAGGTATTAAGTAAATTAATGTGTAGATGTCATCATTTTGACATTTTTTTATTTTCCAAATAATTAAAAATACAAAACTTATACTATTTACATGATTAAGTTTTGTATTTTTGTTTTTAACTAAATAAACTTGGCATCCTTATCGTTATATCATGGATCTTTTTGGTTAATATGGTCAATAAATAGTGTTCCTTGTAAGTGGTCGAATTCATGTTGCATTACAATGGCTAGATAGCCTGAGACATCATATATCTTTTCTTTCTTTTCATTGTATGAATATGCTTTGATAATTACCCTTGAATAACGATAGATAAAGCCTTCTTGATGAGGGTGATTTTCTTTTACACTTAGACAACCTTCACCTTCAGAAATTGCGATTTTGTGTTCAGAATGTCCTAACATTACCGGATTAACAAGTGCATCTTTGAATAAGTATTTTCCATCTTGTCCATCTTGATCTTTAATCATAATGTAGAAAATATTTTTTAAAATTCCATATTGTACTGCCGCCACACCAACTGCTGGCCTAAACTTGGTTTTTGGCTTTTGACTATCATCAACGTGGTAGATCATTTTTTCAATCAAATCAATGTTTTCTTGTGATAGTGGCAATTCAACATTTTGCGATTTTTTTCTCAGTACTTGGTCGGGCAGTTGAACTAATTTAACATCTTCAAATTTAAACATAGTAAAATTATATAAATTTAAATAGAAATTAAAAAAAATATTGTCAATTTATTGAATTTATATTTTTTAACATTTAGCAATATATAGTATAATGTTTTTATTAATATTTAATTACGGAGAATAACTAAGAATGGAATTACCGCTCACAACCGATTTACAGTCAAATAATACAACAATATCACAAGGTCAACCATGAGAGTACATTACTTACTCAATTTTATTACTATTTTTGCTAGTATGCAGTGGCATTTTTTCAGCATGTGAAACTGCCTATACCGCATTAAACCGAGCAAAAATTAATACACTAATTGAAAAAAAAGTCCGTGGTGCTAAATTAATCGAAAAACAGCACAATTTTTTCAACCGTACGCTTGGAACAGTACTAATTGCTAACAATTTAGTCAATATTTCCGCCTCGACGCTGCTAGTTTATCTACTCTCACTCACCACACTAAGTTCCGGAATTGCGACAATTGTTTCAACGTTAGTGATGACGCCAATCATTGTCTTTCTAGCCGAAATAATTCCGAAACTAATAGCAAAAAGTCAACCAGAAAAGACGGTACGTTCATTTTACTGATTTATTGAAATGTTATACTGAATTTTTTTCCCAATTACTTACCCAATTTCCAAAATTGGTAGAAAAATTTACATAACAAACACCGAAGAAGAAGTAAAAAACTTAATAAATATTGCTCAAGATGAGGGCGTTCTAGACACAAATGAATCTGCTATGGCAAAAAATGTTTTGGACCTTGACTCAACAAAAGTTTTACAACACTACATCAAGCTTAAAAATGTTGATTATATTTCATCCAAAGCGACAATGGCTGAAGCTCTAAAAATGTTTAAGCAAACTAACTATTCACGAATCCCGGTTGAAAAAGATGGCAATTTGATCGGAATATTGTTGCTAAAAGATATCTTTTTCCTAAAGCGTGGCAGCATCATGAATTATGTCAAAATGGTGCCAACACTTTCAGCTAATTCAATTCTATCAGTAGCGCTTGAAAAACTACGTCAATCACGTGCTCAAATGGCTTTTGTCACTGAAAATAACAATAGTGGCAATGTTATTGGAATCATTACTATTGAAGATATTTTAGAAGAAGTTGTCGGTGAAATTTATGATGAGTATGATGATGATGAACAAATCTATGAAATAAGTTTAGAGCGTTGCGAAGCTAAAGGCACTGTTATCATGAAAACCTTATGAAAACAGCTTGAACTTGAAAAAATTCTAAATTATGACCTTGATGAAAATGAAAAAAATCTTTCACTGTCAGCTTGACTTGAGATACAGATGAAACGTCCATTGCGCAAAAACAGTAAGTTTACTTTTAAAGACAAACTTTATTTTAAGGTTCTAGAAAAAAAATCAAAAGAAAAAAAATATGACTATATCGAAATTGATTGAAGTTAATTTGATCAATTTTTTTATTTCTAGAAAATAAAATTAATTATTAGCTTCAATTCAACTCTAAAAAAATTAAATTATGATTTCTCAAATAACATTAATTTATATCCTAAATAAAAAATTTCATAATATAATAGATATGTTAAATTTTTAACGAAGGCGAGACTCCTTGACCCACAAAGCGGTCCAAATGTCCAAAAGGAGAATATTTAATAATGTCAAATTATGAAATTATGATTCTAGTCGATCCTGCTGCCAAAGAGGAAGATTTTACTTCTTTGGTTTTTAGCGTTTTAAATGAAAAAGATGCTAAGTTAGAAAAACTAGAACGTAGCGAATTAGCTTATCCTATCAAAAAAATGTCACGTGCATCATATTATTTAATTTCTGCTAAAGCAGAACCACATTTAATTGCTGAACTAACCAGAAAATTAAATATTAGCAAAATCATCTTAAGAAATCTAATTATTAATTTAGATTCTGAAAGAGGACTAAAACCTAGAAAAGTTAAAAAAGTTTATGGTAGAAAACCAGCTTTTGCTAACAACCGTGATGGTAAAAAAACTTTCCCAAGACCATATAATAAAGATAACACCGAAGCAAAACCAGGCAATAACGAAGCAAGAGGCGAAAGAAAACCTAGACCTAGAGTCGAAAAATCTAAATAATTTAAGGAGCAAGGAATATGAATAAAGTTATTTTAGTTGGTCGTATGGCCAACAGTCCGTATAAAGGAATTACGGCTTCAAATGTGGAATACTCTAGATTTACTATTGTTGTAAAACGTCCATACATCACCCCTAATAATGAGCCAATTTTGGATTTTGTTCCATGTGTAGCATGACGAGCAAATGCCCAGTTTGTGAATAAATATCATGATAAAGGCTCGCTGCTATTAATCGAAGGATCATTTCAATCATCAAAGATTACTAGCCCAGATGGCCAAATTAGTAATTCGTATGTTATTAGTGTTGATCGTGTTGAATCACTTGAAAGTAAAGAAGCTGCTGAAGCTCGCAAAAAAAATAGCCTTACTAGAGAATTCACTATTCCTGCAGACCCCAAATTTAGTAAAGAAGATAATCACAGTCCAGCTGAAGCACAAGAAGATGCTTTTGATCAACTTGATTGAGATTTTTAGGAGAAATTTATGGCAAGAATTGTTCGTAAAAAACCTTTTATTCGTAAACGTCCATGTCAATTTTGTTTAAGTAAACAACCTGTTACTTATGTTGACTATAAAAATGAAGAAGTGGTATCAAAATTAGTTAATTTACAAGGAAAAATTTTATCATCTCGTATTACTGGAACATGCTCAAAACACCAAAGAGCAGTTGCCTTAGCAATTAAAAGAGCAAGATATGTGGCAATTTTACCATATGTCGGCCCAATGAAACGTGACCCAAAAGATAGCAAAAAAGAAGAAGCTAAAAAAACTGAAGCAACAGAATAGTTTTGCTTATAAACATAAAATCAAAAATAAAAGTGCGCCCGCACTTTTTTTAATATAAAATTAAATAGATAATTTATTTGAAAGAAGATAATATGCAAACTATTAAAAATAAAAAAATTATTGCCGGACAAGCGGCCAGCAATTTGATTGCAATTATGTTTTTTATCGCTTTAATTGCTACAATAGTTATTTGATCATTATTCATAAATACCCTACAGCGTAAGTACAATCTTGAAACAACAATGATCCTAGCTAATCCTCAAAAACTTAGTAGTGCTGATATGTTAAAATTAAACAATTTAAATACAATGTTGATATCTTTTTTAATTTTGTATGTATTCTCAGTTTTAATAAGCATTATCTTTAGTGCCTTCATTGCTACATTTTCATACAAATTTAACTGGAAAGCAACCTTTATTTTAGCCTTAGGAGCAATTTTTCTGACTAGAGTTCTGGGAGTTGTATCGGCATTTGTTTTTTATAAAAATGAAAAGACATATCTAAATGAGCAAAATGAGTAATTTCTCGTTTGCTTATTTTTTATTTCGTAATTAACAAGTTTAAAATAACTATTAATTTATAATATTAAATTATGAAATCAAACTTAGCTAATTCTATTCGCCCCGACCATTTGGATAATTTTATTTGCGATGATAATTTAAAATTTTTATTCAAAAATATTATTGAAAAAAATGATTTTCGATCTTTTATATTCTATGGTAAGCCTGGGACTGGAAAAACCACAATTTCATATATTCTAGCAAAGGGTTTAAAGGTCTCATTTGAATATTTTAATGCTGCCATTGGCAACAAGGATGAACTAATTTATAAACTTAAAACCAATAAAATTCTAATTATTGATGAAATTCACCGTTTGAATAAAGATAAACAAGACATTCTTCTACCATATCTTGAAAATGATTTAATTACAATTTATGCTACAACAACAGAAAATCCTTATTTTAAAATTAACCCTGCACTAAGGTCACGGTCAACAATTATTGAATTCAAAAAGCCGAATTTAGAGACCTTATCTACTAATTTGAGAAATATTGCTAAAAGTCAAAATGATATTCCTCATTTTTCTGAGGATATTCTCAAATTCATTGCCGAACAGGCCAATGGTGATTTTCGTGCTGCTATTAACAATTTAGAACTTATTGCGACAATTTTTAGAAAAAAATCACCATCATTATCTGAAGTTAAAAAAATTATTCCTGCCACTCAATTTGCCTCAGATACAAAATCTGATAATCACTATGATTATTTAAGTGCCTTTCATAAATCATTGAGGGGTTCAGATCCTGACGGCGCCCTTTATTGAGGAATGATAATTATGAAATCTGGAGACTTTGATGGACTAATTCGTCGCTTAATTTGTGCTGCTTATGAAGATGTTGGGCTGGCTAACCCGAAAATTGGTCCTTTAGTAATGGCGGCGGTCGATGCTTTTGAGAGATTAGGGATGCCTGAAGGATATTTGCCGCTTTCTAATGCTATAATTAATATTGCTATTAGTCCCAAATCTAATTCAATATATTTGGCTGCCAATAAAATTTCGTCATCTTTAGATGAAGGGAAAATTTATGAAGTACCAAATCACTTAAAAGATGCCAACTATGCATCAGCAAAAAAACTTGGGAGAGGAATTAGCTATCAATATCCACATGATTTTAAAAATCATTATATAGAACAAAAATATTTACCAGAAGAGTTAGGTGAAGTGAGGTTTTTTGAATTTCAAAATAATGGATATGAAGAAAAAATTAAAAACTACTGAAATTCAATTAAAAATAGTATCGAGGAGTAAAGCATGGAATTTGATTTAGAAAAAATTAACAGTATTGAAGATTTAAAAAATATCAAAAATCAGTTTAATAATTCAGAGGAGATTTTGGATCTTATGAAGCAGATAAAAACTGCTGAACCATCAAAAAAAGCTGAACTTGGTAAAACAATTCAAAAACTAAAAAAAGCAGCTGATGATTTTTTTGAACAAGCTAAAGAAAAAATTAACAATCTAGAAATTCAAAAAAATTTGGAAAAAGAATTTGAGGATTTTTCTAGTCCCGTCACTTTTGACGGAGCTATTCATCCAATCAATATTATTAGTCAACGTTTTCGAAATTGACTTGTTGCTAATGGATATTTTGAATCCCAAGGAAGTGAAATTGAAGATGAGGAGTATAATTTTGAGCGTTTAAATATTCCACAATCACATCCCGCAAGAGACATGCAAGATTCTCTTTATCTAAATGAAAATATTTTGCTTAGAACTCATAACACTGGCATTAGCGCAAGAATGCTTGAAGAACATGCTAATAAAGAATTCTCACAATTCGCAATTGGTAAAGTCTACCGCAATGACGAAGAAGATCATAGCCATACTCACCAATTTACACAACTTGACTTTGTTAGTGTTGGTCATCATTCATTTGGAACTTTGATTTATACTTTGAAGTCTTTACTGTCATATGTTTTAGAACAAGATAATTTAGAAATTCGTCTTCGTCCTTCGTATTTCCCTTTCACTGAACCTAGTGTTGAAGTTGATATCTTTTTCAACAATCGTTGGATTGAGGTTTTGGGTGCAGGAATCGTTCATGAAAATGTTTTAAAAATGGCAGGATATTCAAATGATATGACTGCTATTGCCGCAGGAATTGGCATTGAAAGAATTGCAATGATTAAATATGGAATTGATGACATTCGTGAATTTTATGTTAATGATAAAAGATTTTTGAAGCAATTTAAATAGAAAAGGAGAGATATAAAATGTTATTTTCATATAAAACGCTGTGCCGTTTAGCAAATTTGGAAAATGTGTCTGTTGAAAAAATGGTTTCAGCAATTAATTCAATTGGTTTTGAAGTTGAAGAATATCATAAATTTGCCGATGTTGAAGGAATAAAACTCTGTCACGTTATTAAATCGTATAAAAATCCAAATGCTGATCGTTTAACTGTTTGTGAAATTGAATTTGCTGATGGCAGTCATTCAATAATTCAAACGACAGCAACAAACATGAAAGATGATGACTATGTTATGGCGTTTGTGCCAGGTTCACGTTCAAAAGGACAAACCTTTTCAGCGAGAACTATGCAAGGCATTGTTTCAGAAGGAATGTTTGTTGGTCTATTAGAGCTTGGTTTTAATGAGGAATCTCTTCCGGATGATCAAAAAGAAGGCATTTTTCAAGTTGGAAAAATTGATTTAAATATTGACCCCATTCAATATTTTGATCTAGATGATTATTTAATTGATGTATCAATTCTTTCAAATCGCTATGATGCTGCTTGCTATTTAATTTTCGCAAAAGAACTATCAGCTTATTTTAATAGCAAAGTACTAGAAATTCCCAAACCACATCCAACGCTATCATCTTCATTAAAAATCGCCGAGCTTAAAAAAACTAATTCATTTACTTTAGTTGAGGCAAATGCTAAAAATTTCACACTAAATATTGCCGAGAAAATGCTACTATGAAAGCATAAAATTAAAACTTTTGACAATGCTGTTGATTTGAGCAATTTGGTTTTATTATATACTGGTGTTCCTTGTCATGTTTATGATAAAACTAAACTAAAAAGTTCAACTTTTTCAACTGCTCTATCTTCAGAAGATATTTCGATTTTAGGTAATCAACATGTTAAATTAGCAAATAATTTAGTTGTTAAAAATGGTGATGATACTGTTGCAGTTGCGGCAACAATCGGAATTCATGAATTTGGCTATGACAAGGATTCTTCACAAGCCATTTTTGAGCTAGCTTCATTTGATTTGAAAGAGGTTAGAAAGAGTTCTAAACAGCTTAAATTAGAAACAAATTCATCAAATCGAGCAAGTCGAGAAATTGCTAATGGGTCCCTAATTATGGCCTATGATTTTCTATGTCAATATTTAGATGAATATTCCTCACAAATTAATGCGCCAAAAATTCATAAAAAAACAATTTTATTAGATAAAAGCTATATTAATAAATTAGCTGGATTTAATATTAGTAAAACTAAAAGATATGAGCAAGTACTACTAAAACTAAAATCATTAGATTTTAAATTTAGATCAGATAATCTTTCACTTACTTTCCCATCTTATCGTTATGATCTTAATACAATGCAGGACTTTGTTGAAGAACTATTTCGTTTCTATGGCTATGAAAACTTTACAAGCAAAATACCAAAGATTACAAGTAGCTACGTTAGCCATAGTCTTGAAAGCAAATTCAATTATTTATTGTCTTCAAAAGAATATTTGAATGTAAAAACATACACATTAATTAATCCTGAAGAAAATATTTTTAACCCTTTTAATTTTGGAAGCGCCTATAATGCTAATGATTCAAAAAATTACAACCATTCACAAATTCGTTTCTCATTGATTACCAGCCTGCTAAATTGTATAGTTCACAATCATAAACAAGGAATGATAAAAAATTCGTTTTTTGAAATTGCTATGATACACAATCAAATGAATGTTTTAGGAATTGCATCTGATAGTAAATCATTTTCAGAAATTAAAAAAGATGTAATCTCATTAACTAACTGTCAACTAACCTTCAAAAATAGTACTAATTCAATTTTTAATCCCTATGTTTCAACTGAAATTTATCATGGCAGCGAAATGGTTGGATATATTGCTAAATTACATCCAAGATTTGGTCATCCTAATGTAATTTTTTCCGAAATTCTACTAGAAAAAATTACTAATTCAGATGTTAAATATAAAAACTACAACCACAATCCTTTAAAATCACGGGATCTGACAGTTACTGTTAATCCAAAAGAAAGTCTAGAAAATATTATCAATAAGATCAATACATTAAAAGGTGTTCATTTAGTTGAGATTAAAGATACATATTTAAAAGATGATGGTACAAAAAATATTACCATATCAGTTATTTTAGAAGAATGAGCAACAAAGAAATTTGACGCCGACTTTAATAAATAATTTCTTAGTTTATTTCTAGTTATTTTCCATTAAATTAGTTTTCGCAAATTTTTCTTAAATTTAATTTTCTCTATGAATTTGTTACTAAACTAATAACTAGGAGAGATATGAGTAAAAATAAAAATTTAGATTTAACTGAAGAAAAAAAGATTCTAGAAGAGACGCTAAAGGCGATTGAAAAAAAATTCGGTCATGAAGCTATTATGATTTTAGGAGATAAGTCAAATATTGCCCCGGATACTTTTAGCAGTGGCTCGTTAGCAATTGACAATGCACTTGGCATTGGCGGATGACCGAAAGGGAGAATTATCGAAATATTTGGACCTGAAAGTAGTGGTAAGACAACAATCGCCTTACATGCAATTGCAGAAATACAAAAACAAGGGGGAATTGCGGCTTTTATTGATGCCGAGCATTCAATTGACCCAATTTATGCCCGTAATTTAGGTGTTAATATTAATAATTTAATTCTTTCTCAACCAGATTCTGGTGAGCAAGCTTTAGAAATTGTTGATAGTTTGACCAAGTCAGGCATTATTGATTTAATTATTGTTGATTCAGTGGCGGCATTAGTTCCAGAAGTTGAATTAAATGGCGAAATGCGTGATCAAACAATTGGTGCCCAGGCTCGCCTAATGTCCAAAGCATTAAGAAAAATAACTGGTTCACTTTCAAAGAATAAAACAACGATTATTTTCATAAACCAAATTCGAGAAAAGATTGGGGTAATTTTTGGAAATCCCGAAACAACATCTGGTGGAAAAGCTTTAAAATTTTATTCATCAATACGCTTAGAGGCAAGAAAAGTTCAAAACGTAACTAATAACGGTAATATTTATGGCAACCAAGTCAAATGTAAGGTTGTAAAAAATAAACTTTCAGCTCCTTATAAAATTGCGCAAATTGAAATTGTTTTTTCAAAAGGAATTTCACGTATTAATGAAGTAATAAACTTTGCAGAAGAATTTGAAATAATTACTAAAAAAGGCTCTTGATATAGCTATGAAGGCGAAAATATTGCTCAAGGACTTAACAATTTAGAAATTTTCTTAGAAAACAATAAAGAAGTATATGAGAAAATTTATAACCAAATACTAGAAAAAATTAGAGCGTAATTTTTTACATTCTTTAATTTTTTTATTATCGTATAATTTAACATATGGAAAAAGACTATCTAAATATATTATTTTTAGGCGATATTTTTGGCTTACCAGGAATTAGATTTGTGGAAGCGGAATTAAAAAAAATAATAAAAAAATATGATGTTGATTTTGTCATAGCTCAGGCCGAAAATGTTTCTGGAAGAAAGGGATTTGTCCCAAAAGATTATCGAAGACTTAAAAGAGCAGGTATCAGCGCCTTTACTTTAGGAAATCATGTCTGAGCAAAAGAGCAAATAAATGAGATCATAAACAAAAATGAATTAATTAGACCAATTAATGTCGATGATGGGTATCCAGGAAGTGGCATAAGATTTTTTGAAGTAAAGGGCAAAAAAATTGCCATAATGTCATTTATGGGGATTTCATTCAATCCTTTGCTAGAACCATGAAAACAGCAATCAGCAAATAACTTTTTTGATAAATTTGATGAAGTTTATGAAAAAGCTAAAGCAGATTACTTTATTATTGATTTTCATGCCGAAACAACATCAGAAAAATCGGTTTTTTCATTATATGTTGATGGAAAAGTTGATGCCATTTTTGGGACACATACTCATGTGCAAACTAATGATGCGAGAATGTTGCCCAACGGGACATATTTTGTAACTGATGTTGGTATGTGTGGCCCTCGCGATTCCGCTATCGGATCTAATTATCAAGAAATTTATGAAAAAATGCGCTTTAATGCTTTTTCTTCATTTAAAGTATCAAAAAACAAATCACAAATTAATGGTGTATTCTTTACATTAACTAAAGATAACGAAAAGAAACACATCGAACTAATAAATATTCAGGAGCCATAATGCAATACGAAGATAATAAAGAAAAAAAAGTTGCTTATAGAAAAAGCAACTTTCTAATTCAAAACTACAAAAAAAGAGTAAAAATTATTACTTATATTTACCAATTTGAATTATTTGACAGAAAAGTTTCCTGTGAGGAAATTTTTAAAAATAATGATTTAGATAAGTGGGATATTGCCGCTCTTGAATTAATTGAACAGAAATATGATACTTTTGTCAAAATCGCTTCTAAATTTACTGATGAAGATTGAGAATGAAAGCGAATACTACCATTAACTAGAGCAATTATTATTTTTGGTGAATATGAACTTCTATCAAAAGATGCTAAAATCGTCATCAATGAAATGGTGAATATTGCTAAAATTTTTATTCCAAATGATGATTACAAATTTGTGAACAAAATTTTGGATCTAATTTCAAAACGAGTTTTCAATAAATAATTATGAAGAGAACAATTTTAGAAATTATAGCGTCAAAAAATCGACTTACAGCTAAAGAATCAGAAGCACTAATAAGAGAGGGTAAGGTTATTGTTAATGGTGAAAGGATCTTGCTTCCCTCACTAAAATTTAATGAAGATGACATTGAAGTTATTATCAAAAACCCTAAAAAAGAGTATGTTTCAAGGGGTGCTTATAAACTTTTGGGAGCGATTGAACAGTTCTCTTTAGATATCACCAATAAAGTATGTATTGATATAGGCTCATCGACCGGAGGTTTTGTTGAAGTACTTTTAAAAAATGAGGCTAAAAAGGTGTATGCAATTGATTCAGGAACTAATCAACTAGATTATTCGCTAAGAATCAATCCGAAAGTTTCCGTGCATGAAAAAACTAATTTAAAAAATCTTAAAAAATCTATGTTCTCCGATACCATAGATTTTGTTACGTGTGATGTTTCTTTTATTAGTTTGAAGCATGTTTTTTTAGTATGCAAAGACATTTTAGAAAAGGATCGATGCATCATGGCATTAATTAAGCCTCAATTCGAAGCTAGTAGTAAATACGTTGAGTCTGGTGGTTTAGTTAAAGAAGAGCATCATCAATATATCATTGACAAAGTTACCAAATTTGCCGCCGAAAATAATTTTCAGTTAGAAAAAATTGCTAGAAGTCCAATTTTAGGAGAAAAATCCAAAAATATTGAATATATAAGTTTGTTTAGGAAGGTATAAAGATGATTAATTATAAAAAGTTATTTCCGATGTTTAAAAATAACCCTCAAATGGTGTATTTTGATAATTCTGCCTTGACCTTTAAGCCTAAAGCAGTAATAAAAGCCGGCACTGATTTTTATGAAAAATTCTCAGTTTCAACACGGACTGCAGATTCAAATTTGGGAATAAAAATGTCAAAAGAAATATTTGAATGTCGTAGATTAGTTGCTAACTTCGTTGATGCCTTACCAAATGAAGTCATTTTTAGTTCTGGTACAACCGAAAGTCTTAATTTAGCAGCAGCAATGATTGCTGATATTGTTGACGATGGTGAAATTATCTTATCATATTATAATCACAGTTCGAACATTGTTCCCTTTCTTGAAAACTTTAAAAACAAAAACATTACTATTAAATACTGCGAAACATCAGAAGAGATTTTAAATGCAATTAACAAGAAAACTAAAATTGTCGCACTATCACAATCAAATAATACCTTCAATGTTGGCTATAATCTAAAGGAAATTTATCAAGCATGTCAAAAAAATAATGCGATTTTGGTTAATGACGCGGCTCAGGCAATTGCCCACGAAAAGGTTTCATTAAAGTATTCAGATGTTATTGCTTTTTCTGCTAATAAACTATTCGGTCCGACCGGAATGGGTGCTTTAGTCATTAAAAGAGATTTACTTGAAAGACTAAGACCTAAAAAATGGGGCGGTGGCCAAGTTCAAGATATTAATGACGATTTTATATGAACCTCAAAAACTGACATTTCAAAATTTGAACCAGGAACAGCAAATTTTGCCGGAATTTTTCAATTTAAGGAAGCAATTGAATTCATGAACAAATTGACATATCCTAAAATCAATCAAATTGAAAGTAATTTGGCTAATTACTTGTACGATCAACTGCTAAAAGTTAATAATATTAAAATTGCTTCAAATCGGGGTGATAAAATTATTTTATTTAATATTATCAATATCCCTTCTCAAGATGTTGCATCTTATTTGGGACACCAAGACATCTATGTTCGTTCAGGAGTTTTTTGTGCTCATCGCTTTAAAGTCCTGGCGCATCATGATCCTTCTTATATAAGAATCTCGATTTCAATATATAACAGTACTGAAGATGTTGATAAATTAATTTTAGCTTTAAATAAGGTAGGTGACCATCTTGAGTTTTTATAGTAATGTAGAAAAACAAAAAATTGTTTTTGATGCTTATTTAAATCCCAAACATAAAAAAGAAACAATTAAAATTAGCGATAAGACTATTATTGAAAATTCAAATATTTGTGTTGATAATCTAAAAATTAATTTATCTTTTAAAAATGACATTTTAATTAGCGCTGAATATGAAGCAATAGGATGTTCAATTTTTCTGGCAAGTATTGAATTAATGATTGACCAGTTAATTAATAAGCATAAAGATGAAATTAGTGATATTGTTAATGTTTATTTTGATATGATAAATAACTCTAATTTAGATGAGGTTAAAGCTGCGAAACTTGATAAGTTAGCGGTTTTAGAAAATGTTAAGAAGCATCTTAATCGCTTGGAGTGTGCTTCAATTATTTATCGAGCAGTGAAGAGGTCCTTGTAATGTCAAGGATTATTTTTCATATTGACATGGATACATTTTTTGTTAGTTGTGAAAGAGCAATACAACCAAATTTAAATGACAGACCAGTTGTTATTGCTGATAGTCATAAAAGATCAATTATTAGTGCCATGTCAAATGAAGTAAAAAAACTTGGTTTTAAAGTCGGTGACCCCTTTTATTTAGTTAAATCTAAAATTGATAATGTTACCGTATTAAAGCCTAATTATCAGCTTTATTCGTTGACATCCAAACGCATTTTTGAATACATTGCTAAAAACTTTACTAATAAAATTGAAATTTACTCAATTGATGAATGTTATATCGACTGTACTGAACTACTAGCGAATCAAAATCTCACACCACTTGAGTTGGCCTCTAAAATTCAAAGAAGACTTTTAGCTGATTTGAAAATCCCATGCTCGATTGGCATTTCTTACACAAAATTTCTTGCTAAAATGTCAACTAATAAAGCTAAGCCTTTTGGCATTTTAGAAACGAAATATGAAAATATCCCTGAATATTTCTATCCTCTTAGCATTGAAAAGATATTTGGAATTGGAAAAAAAATTTCAAAAACTTTGCGAACTATGAATATTAACACATATGAAGAACTTATTAACTTTCAAAACGATTTGGCATTGAAAAAAGTCTTTGGAAAAAACTACTATTTATTCATTAAAACTCTAAAGGGTGAAAATGAAGGCTATGACCATGTCTTATCTGAAAAAATTAAAGGCATTAGTAACTCACTTACATTTATGGAAGTCGATTCAAATGATCAGGACTTTTTAAAAGGGGAACTTTTTAAATTAAGTTACAATATTGCTAGGCGGGCTCAAGACAAAAACGTTGAAGGTAACGTTATATCACTAAGTATTAGAGATACAAAAAAAGTATGAAAAATAAAACAACATAAGATCGCATTTTATAGCAATGATTTCGATGTTATATACAAAATAAGTTGCAAGTTATTTGATGAATTTTGAGATGAAAATTGAGTTAGAGGACTTGGTATAAGAATAAGCAACCTTCGTTCAATTTTTAGTGCTGGTGATATTGATTTATTTTCTAGCAATAACAATAGTAAAATTGATAATTTAATTGATTATGTAAACTCATCACTTGGCACTAAAAAGTTAAAAACTGCTAATCAATTACTAAAAGAGAATAAAATTGATATTAATAATATTAGATTTTTAAGAAAAAATGTTTTCAGCAAAAATGATAAGATTAATTTAGAGGAGAAAAAGACATGAAAATAGCAATATTTGGTGGAAGTTTTAATCCCATTCATAAAGGTCACATTCTAGTAGCGGAGGATGCTATTAGATTATTAAATTTGGATAAGCTTTATTTTGTTCCAAATAATAAAAATCCTTTTAAAAAGGCAAGATATTATGCTGATAATTATCATCGCATTAATATGCTAAAAATGGTAATAAAAGATAAAATGGAAATATCCGAATTCGAAACTAACCGTGGTGGAAATTCATACACAATTGACACAGTTAAATATTTTGTTCAAAAATTTCCTAATGATGAAATATATTTACTAATTGGATCTGATAATGTAAATAAACTTAATAAATGGAAAGACATTGAAAAAATCTCTAAACTTGTGAAAATTTGCATCTTCAATCGCAACACAACATATTCAAAAATTAATATTAAGAAATTCAATTGTATGAAACTAAATAATGAATTTTATGATTTTTCTTCAACAGCATACCGGAAGGGAAACCTTTGACAAGTCGAAGAAGTAGTACAAAAGTATATTGGCAAAAATTTTCTTTATTTTGATGAAATTGCTAAAAATAATTTATCAATTGAAAGATATAAACACCTTAAGTTTACAGCTGAATTTGCCGCTGCGTTAGCTAAGGAAAATAATTATCCAATTCGACTAGCATACCAGGCAGGATATATGCATGACATTACTAAAGAATGAGATGCTGAAGCTAGTTGAAGTTTTTTAGCAAAATATAATTTCAGCGAAGATAATTTACCGCACTATAAAATTCATCAAACTACTGCATATTATTGACTAAGAGATTACTATAAATACACAAATGAAGAGGTATTAAATGCTATTAAAATTCATACTTCTTTAGCTACTGATCTTACATTACTGGATAAGATTTTATTTGTTGCTGATAAAATTTGTTTAGGAAGAAAGTGAGCCGGTGTTCAGAAGCTACGTAATCTAGCATTCATTGATTTTAATGAAGGTTTTAAAGCAGTTGTGAAAGCTAATTATCAGTGAAACCAAGAAAAGAATGTTGAATTTAGTACTGAACAGCTAGCGATTAACCGCAAGTGAAGCTAATTTTTTAAATATCTTATTAAATTTATGCATACATTGTTGATTTTTATATTATAATTGTATTGCTTTTAATAGCACAAAGAAGATTCATTTCTCACCTAAGTGATTTTTTGCTGGGTTGCTACAACGAAAAAGATATTTGTAGTTTTGGGGAAGTGGATATACCACTTTTTTATTTATTTTAAGGAGGAAATTATTACTAGCAATAACAATAGTAATGAGAAATTTGCAAACTCTCATACTCGTAGACCAAAATCAGAACACATTATTAACAACGCTATTCCATATGATAAAGTATTTTTATTAGGACCAGAAGGCGAAAAAATTGGAGTTCTGTCAAAAAAAGAAGCTTTAGCTAAGGCTGCTGAAAATAACATGGATTTGGTTTTGATTGACATCAAAAACAACAAACCTATTGCAAGAATCTTAGATTATGGAAAATTTAAATATGATAAGAAGAAAAAACAAAAAGCAGCCAAAGAAAAACAAACGGTAATTATTAATCGAGAAATTCGTTTAACACCATTAATCGGAGATCATGATTTAGCAACGAAAGCTAAAAAAACTAGAGAGTTTATTCTAGATGGAAATCGAGTAAAAGTTTCAATTAAATTCCGTGGTCGTGAACGAGCGAGAATAGAATTAGGGGAAGAAATTTTAACCAAGTTTTATGCGATGCTTGAGGATATTGCAAAAATTTCAAAAGAAGCAACGTTAGTAAATGAAAAATTTTTAGATATGTATCTTGAAAGAGATAAAAAGAAAGTCGAAGCTTTATCTAAAAATGAACAACCTTCAAAAGAACAAGGAGAATAACATATGCCAAAAATGAAAACCAAAAGCGGTTTGAAAAAACGTATTAAAATTACTGCAAATGGTAAAGTTAAACGTGGAAATGCATTTAGATCACATTTAGCACAAAACAAAAGCACAAAACAAAAGCGTCAATCTCGTAAATCATCAATGTTATCTAACTCAGATTTCAAGAGATATAAAGAATTAATTTAATAAAATAAAAAATTAGGAAAGGATAACTTATGCGTACAAGAGGCGGAGTAGTAACAAGAAGAAGACGTGCTAAATGAATAAAATTAGCGAAGGGTTACTGAGGACATAAATCAATTGGCTATAGAGTAGCTAAGCAAGCAGTTGTTAAATCATGAACATATGCATTCAGAGATAGAAAACAACTAAAACGTGAATTTAGAAAGTTATGAATTGCACGTATTAACGCTGCTGCTAGACCAATGGGAATAACTTACTCAAGATTAATTGAAGGTTTAAAAGAAGCAAACATTCAAATCAATAGAAAAATGCTTTCAGAACTTGCAATTAATTACCCAACTTCATTTTCTCAAATCATTGACAAAGCTAAAACTGCTTTATCATCAAAACAATAATAACAAAATCACAGAGTCACTTATTGACAGTGTGATTTTTTTATTAGCTAATTTTTTTTAAAAAAATTCTAATGAATTATTATTTTTTTTATTTTTAAAATCTCTATAATTTTTATAATATCTTTTTTATAAATCTCGAATTTCAAAAAGATAAATCTAAAAAAGCGAAAAATTATAAAGGGAGAACTATGAATAAAAAAGAGTTAGCACAGCAAATTTGAAATGCCGCTAATGAAATGCGATCAAAAATTTAAAATAATGACTATAAAGACTTAAATAAACCAATAAGTGGAAGCTATGATATAATAAAGATGGTCTGCTTGACGAAATTATTGATATTCCGAAGGCAGAAGTAAAAGCATATTTTGATAATAATTCAATTAAATATGAAAATTGAAAAATCAAAACATTATTTAAAGAACTTATTAAGAAATTTGTGCTTAATCACACGTTTGATATTGATGACTATGACTGAGAAACGGGGAAATTAAATGAGAATAAGCTTACAAATTAGTAGGCTTTTTTGTTACTAATGTCATAGAAAAAAACAAACAAACAACAAGGAGACAAAATGAAAGATAAAGAAGATAAAAATCTGATTTTTCATCACTATTTTAAAAATTGGATTTCAATTTATAAAGAAGGTGGAGTTAGAAAAGTTACATACCAAAAATATTTGAATACCTATAAATGAATATTGAAAATTGTACCAAACTTGTACGTTCATGAAATTGATCGGACTACATACCAAATGATTTTAAATCGTTATTCAAAAGAACATGAAAAACAAACTACAATGGATTTTCACCATCATTTAAAAGCAGTTATATTAGATGCTCTAGATGATGGATTAATTAAAAAAGATCCAACTCGAAAAGCGATTATTAAGGGAAAAAATCCTGGTAATAAAAAAATTAAATTCTTAAACCAATTTCAATTAAGGACACTACTTAACGCACTAAAGTTAGAAGGAAAAATTAATTGAGATTATCTTATTTGGTTAGTTGCTAAAACTGGATTGCGCTTTTCAGAAGCACTAGCCTTAACACCAGAGGATTTTGATTTTAGAAATCAAATTCTTCGCATTAATAAGACATGAAATTATAAAGAACATTCAGGTTTTGCTGAAACAAAAAATACTTCTTCAAATCGAAAAATTAGAATCGATTGGCAGATTGTTGTCAAGTTCTCAGAACTACTAAAAGAACACCCGAAGAATAAGCCAATCTTCATTGATGACAAAATCTACAATTCAACAATAAATAAACGACTTGAAAGATTATGCATTGCTAATAATATTCCAATTATTTCAATTCATGGGCTAAGACACACTCACGCATCACTGCTACTTTTTGCCGGTGTATCTACCGCAACTGTTGCCCAAAGATTGGGACACTCTGGAATTCACACTACCCAAAAAACCTATTTGCATATTATTCAAGAAATGGAAAATAAAGATCTTGATTTAATTATGCGAACTTTGGCAGTTTTATAGTTAATCAAAGCACAAATATTTTAAAAGCCTTTTCTCTTTATAGTTGAAGAGGCTTTTTTAGTTTTTATATTATATTTACTTTTTAAAGATATTTTTGCTAAAACTAAGATTTCATATTCAAATATTAAAGAATTCACAAAAAACTAATATTAGCCAATTAATTTGCTAAAATAAAGAAAATATTTTATGGAATAGAGCAAGATAAAAAATAAGCAAGCAAAGCTTATTTATTGCTAATTATTTCATTCGTCATGTAAAATATTTATTTGTAAATTAATTAATAAATTTTGATTATAGTGTTCATTAATTAAGGAAAGGAAATATCATGAAAAAAAGAGTTGTTTTAGGGATGAGCGGTGGTGTTGATTCATCGGTTTGCGCATATTTGCTAAAAAAACAAGGCTATGAAGTTATTGGTCTATTTATGCGTAATTGAGATTCATTTTTGAATAATGATTTCAAAGGTAATGAAAGTCTCAATGAAGAAATGTGTCCACAAGAAAAAGACTATCAAGATGCTCAAGCAGTTGCAGACCTATTAGGTATTGTCCTTCATCGTGTTGACTTTGTAAAAGAGTATTGAGATCATGTTTTTAATTATCTTATTGAAGAGTATAAAATAGGAAGAACACCAAATCCTGATATATTTTGTAATAAATACATTAAATTTAAATCATTTGCTGATTATGCTTTTAAACAATTAAATGCTGATTTTATTGCCATGGGACATTACGCTAAGGCAGAAAATGGTGAATTATTTAGAGCAAAAGACTTAAACAAAGATCAATCATATTTTTTAGCGCAACTTAACAATGAACAACTTAAAAAAGTTATTTTTCCACTAGCTGCAATAACTAAACCTGAAGTCAGGGAAATTGCTAATGAACTTAATTTGGCAACAGCCAATAAAAAAGATTCGACCGGGATTTGTTTCATTGGTGAAAGAAAATTTGCTAAGTTTTTAGAAAATTATATTCCAGCACAACCAGGCAAAATTTATGATATCGCCACTAGAGAAATTGTTGGAAGTCACTCAGGAGCAATGTATTATACAATTGGGCAGAGAAAAGGTCTTAACCTTGGAGGTTTTAGTAAACCATATTTTGTCGTTGGTCATGATATTAAAAAAGCAATTATTTATGTTGCCAATGAGGACCACAAAGAATATTTACTATCTGATATGCTCACTGCAATAAATTTCAATCAAATTGCCTATAAATTTAGTTTAGATAATTTAACAGCAAAATTTAGATATCGTCAAAGTGATATCCCTGTAAAACTAAAGATACTTGACAATCATCAAATTCAGGTAAACTATCCGCTAACAGAAGCTGTGACACCAGGACAAGAAATTGTTATCTATGATGGTGATAAGGTTGTTGGTGGTGCTATAATTGATAAAGTATATTATCAAGGTAATGAAAAAACTTACTTATAATTAGGAGAAAATAATGTTATCATCAAAACAAATTAGACAAATGTGATTAGATTTTTTCAAATCAAAAGGACACTTAGTTGTCGAGTCAAAATCACTAATTCCGCAAAATGACCCATCACTACTGTGAATTAATTCTGGAGTAGCAACACTAAAAGATTACTTTAGCGGCAAAAAAGTTCCACCTGCCAAAAGAATTACCAACTCACAAAAATCAATTAGAACAAATGACATTGAAAATGTTGGTATTACTGCCCGTCACCATACATTTTTTGAAATGTTGGGTAACTTTTCAATTGGTGATTATTTCAAAAAAGAGGCAATTGAATTTGGCTATGAGTTTATTTTTGACGTACTTAAATTAGCAAAGGATAAAATCTATATTACTTATTTTTCAGAAGACACAGATACTTACAATTTCTGAGTTAAATGTGGAATTGATCCTAGTCACATGATTAAAGGTAGTCGTGAAACTAATTTTTGAGATGTTGGTCAGGGTCCTTGTGGTCCTGATACTGAAATATTTTTTGACCGTGGTGAAAAATATGACAAACGCGGAATTGAACTATTGATAAATGATATTGAAAATGACCGTTATGTTGAAATTTGAAATATTGTTTTTTCACAATTTAATAATGATGGTGAAAATAATTACACTGAGTTAATTACCAAAAATATCGATACTGGGGCAGGACTTGAAAGAATTACTTCAATTCTACAGGATGCTCCAACTAACTTCGATACTGACTTATTTTTACCAATTATTCGTGAAGTTGAAAAATTCAGCAAACTAAGATATGATATCAATAATTACTTCACAAAAGATGCTATTCAAAGTAAGATTAATACACACTTTAAAATTATCGCTGATCATATTCGAGCTTCGGTTAATGCAATTAATGATGGAGTAAACCCATCAAATGTTGGAAGGGGCTATATTATTCGTCGCCTTATTCGTCGTGCATACCGTTCTGGAATGGCTCTAGAGATTCAAGAAAAATCATTTTTGTACCGTTTAGTTGAAATTGTTAAGGATTCATTAATTTTTGATATTAATGTTGACTATGTTAAAAATATTATTAAAGCAGAAGAAGAGTTATTTGCCAAAACTATTCATGAAGGAGAAAAACTTCTTGAACAAGAACTTGAAAAAAACCAAAAAATTGACATGAAAATCGCTTTCAAAATGTTTGATACTTATGGTTTCCCTTTTGAATTAACTAATGAAATTTTAAAAGAAAAAGGTATTAGTTTAAGTATCGATGAGTTTAATCAATATTTAAAAGAACATCAAGAACGTTCACGTGGAAATCAAGAAATGGGAATGCAAAAAGTAATTAACTCACTAGCAATTATTCCTGAAAAAGTATCTGAATTTATCGGTTATGATTATCTAAGTAGCAAATCAAAAGTTTTATACTTACTAAATGACCAAGAAGTAATTGATAAAAATGATGATCCTGAAGCAATTTCATATCTTATTTTAGATAAAACCCCATTTTATGCAACAAGTGGTGGACAAAATCACGATTTTGGTTATCTAAAACAAGATGGTAATACAATTGAAATTCTAGATGTATTTAAGGATAAATTTTGAAATCATGTTCACGTTATAAGAGGCAAAATTAATAGTAAGTCTCCAGTTGAATGTTTTGTTGATGCTGACAAACGTCTTAACTACGCTAGAAATCACTCATCAACTCACATTATGTTTCATGCCCTAAGGCAAACTTATCCAAACGAAGTTATTGAACAACTTGGTTCGAATATTAGCCCTGAACATTTTACTTTTGACTTTGGTTTAGATCATCGTCCAACTAAAGATGAAATAAAATTAATTGAAAAAATTATGCGTGAATACATTCATAAGGATTCGAAGAGAAATTACATTGTTACATCAATTAAGAAGGCCCAAGAAATGGGTGCTTACATGACAATCGAAGAATCTGAATATCATGATGCTAAGGCGGTCAGAGTTGTTGAATTTGAGGGAATAACTAAAGATTTATGTGGTGGAACTCACGTTGAAAGATCAAGTATCATCGAGGATTTCAAGGTTGTTGGTGTTGACTCTAAAGGAACAGGAATTTATCGACTAAGAGTCATTACCTCAACTGCATTGGTACAGGAGTATTTATTAAATGAAATTAAAGCAAAAGAGAAATTATTGGCAACATTAGTTGAAGCTAATAAAAACTTTGACCGTGATTATAAATATAATTTTCTAAAAGAAATTCCTAAATCAACCGGAGAAAAAGAGCAACTATTAGATCAATATGATCAAGATGAAATGGCGATTCGTGAAGATTATCGGAAATTGCTAAAACAAGAACAATCGAAAAGTATTGACGTTTCTAACTATCAATCAGAAATGATTAATGGAAGAAAAACATTCATCATTTCAAATTTAGATGCCAATAATCTGCGAAAAGCTATTGTTTCGTTGCGAGAAGCCAATAGCGACTCTTTAATAATAGGACTTGCCAAATCTGAGGTTTCATTCTTTGTTATGATTGCTTCTAAGGTATATGATTCAAAAGCAATTTTTGATTTATTAGTTAATAGATTTGCTGGTAAGGGTGGCGGAAATAGAATCGTATGTCAAGGATCGATTGATAATAAATTAGAAGTTTCGGAAATAGTTCAATGAATTAAAAAGGACCTGAATGCGTAAACTTTGTTTGGATTTGGGAACTAAAAGCTGTGGATTTGCAATATCTGATCCGCTTGGAATAATTGTTAGTGGTCTTGAAAATTATAATTTCGAAGAAAACCATTTTAAATTAGTAATTAGCAGGGTTTTATTTTATCTTAATGAAAGTGTTTATAAAAACGAAATTGATACGATTGTTTTAGGCTATCCACTTAGAATGGATTTATCAAAAAGTAAACGAACGTATATGGTTGAAAGATTTGCTAGTCGATTAGCAGAAGTTATTTCAATTCCCATTGAATTTCAAGATGAAAGACAAAGCACAATCAATGCTGAAGAGATACTATTAACTGCCGGTTATAATTCCAAAAAGCGCAAGAGTAAAAAAGATTCATTAGCTGCTCAACTAATTTTAGAAGATTACTTAAGGAGAGAGTCATGCTAAGAAAAGAAATAAACATTTTTACTGACGAACGTAAAATCATTACTGACGATGGTGATGAAATTTATGTGTTATTTGATTTAGAAGAAAACGGTGATTATTATTTAATTTTAACTGATGGTGAAGCACTGTTTTTCGTTAAGGAAAATGATGGTAAAATTACTGAAGTTAATGACGAAGGAGAAATTGATATTCTAGTTAACTTACTGTTTGAATTTTCAAAGGACAATTTAATTTTAGATAAAGACCAAAAAGGTGACTTACTTGCAAAATTAATGGGAGAAGATAGTGAAAAATCTGTTTAGTAGCAAATCATCAAGCCTTTCCCCTCAACTTAGAACCGGTCTTGCCATTAGTATGATTGTAGTTTTAATTATTGCTATTGCAATTTTAATTGCCACGCTAGTTATTAAGAAGCATTTGGTGAAAAAAATTACTAACCCCGATGAACAAGCTGAATTAGCAAAATTAAAAATCAAAAACCCTAATTATGGAATCGTTTTAAATGGAATAAAAAAATACTATGAAAATGCTATTGCTAATGATTTTTTTGTTGCTTTTTTAATAAATACAATCTATTTAAATAAGTATCAAAATATTTTAATTAATGATAAAAATGACTATCTTGCAATTTCATCAGCCGCTTTAGCATCATCTAATGTTTTATATGATAATTCTGGAAACAAAAATTTAATCAAATATCAAGAAATCGTGAAGGAATTTCCGGATTTATCAGAGCTTAAACTATCCTATGAGCTGCCTAATGAAAAAAAATATGATTTAATTTTTAGCGCTGATAAGTCGCTAAAAATTGAAGACCACTTAGAAAAATATTTGCAATTTTTAGCTGACAAAGGCATGATGATCATTGCAATTGGTAACTACGATGAAACCAAGGCGGCAAAGGCAATTTTAAAAGATTACCAATTGCGCTACGAAAACCTAAAATTTGGAAATGAAAAAGTATTAATTTTAGCCCACGATGAAATTCAAAGCAAATTTAGTGAAGAATAGCTACTAATATGTTATTATTTATTGATATCATAAGATAATATAAAGATTTATCTTAAATTTTAAGGAGAAGAGTTATGCAACACGATGATAAAAAAATCTATCTTACAGTCCAAAGCTTCGAACAGTACCAAGAACGTTTAAAATATTTACAAGAAGTAGCTCGTCCTCAAGTTATCGAGGAAATTAAAGAAGCAAGAAATCAAGGTGACCTTTCAGAAAATGCTGAATATGATTCGGCTCGTGATAAACAAGCAATAATCGAAAATGAAATTCTTGAAATCCAACACATTTTAGAAAATTGCGAGGTAATTGAATCTAAAAAATCACATAATGTAAAAATTGGCTCAACTGTTAAAGCTATTAATTTAGAAACCAAAGATTTATTAGAAGCAACTATTGTTGGTGCTTTAGATGCCGACCCATTTAATAATAAAATTTCTAACACCTCACCACTTGCTAAAGCTTTATTAGGAAAAAAAGTTAAAGATATAGTTGAAGTTGAAGCTCCTCATAAATACAAAGTGCAAATTGAATCAATTTTATAATCTAATATATTTAATAATTAATATTAAAAAAGCTATTAATGTTTAATGAAAGAATAAGCCATGACATTTGGCTTATTTTTTTTAAATCCATAAAAAATTGATAAATTAATTTTTTTTAGTTTTAAAAATAATAAACTATGTATAATTGTAATTGTGCAATTTAAATTTGTACTTAGATAGTTCTTTGAAAACTGAATACGAATACCATAACGTCAATTTAAAAAAAATAATTTTAAATAACAAAAAAACAAAAAAACAACCAAAATCAAATATTAAGAGTTTGATCCTGGCTCAGGATGAACGCTGGCTGTGTGCCTAATACATGCATGTCGAGCGAGGTCCTTTTAGGACCTAGCGGCGAATGGGTGAGTAACACGTACTTAATCTGCCCTTTAGATTGGAATACCCAATGGAAACATTGGCTAATGCCGGATACGCATAGAATCGCATGATTCTGTTGTGAAAGGAGCTCCAAAGCTCCACTAAAGGATGAGGGTGCGGAACATTAGTTAGTTGGTGAGGTAATGGCCCACCAAGACTATGATGTTTAGCCGGGTCGAGAGACTGAACGGCCACATTGGGACTGAGATACGGCCCAAACTCCTACGGGAGGCAGCAGTAGGGAATATTCCACAATGAGCGAAAGCTTGATGGAGCGACACAGCGTGCACGATGAAGGTCTTCGGATTGTAAAGTGCTGTTATAAGGGAAGAACACTCAGTAGAGGAAATGCTATTGAGCTGACGGTACCTTGTCAGAAAGCGATGGCTAACTATGTGCCAGCAGCCGCGGTAATACATAGGTCGCAAGCGTTATCCGGAATTATTGGGCGTAAAGCGTTCGTAGGCTGTTTGTTAAGTCTAGAGTCAAATCCCAGGGCTCAACCCTGGCTCGCTTTGGATACTGGCAAACTAGAGTTAGATAGAGGTAAGCGGAATTCCATGTGAAGCGGTGAAATGCGTAGATATATGGAAGAACACCAAAGGCGAAGGCAGCTTACTGGGTCTATACTGACGCTGAGGGACGAAAGCGTGGGGAGCAAACAGGATTAGATACCCTGGTAGTCCACGCTGTAAACGATGATCATTAGTCGGTGGAGAATCACTGACGCAGCTAACGCATTAAATGATCCGCCTGAGTAGTATGCTCGCAAGAGTGAAACTTAAAGGAATTGACGGGGACCCGCACAAGCGGTGGAGCATGTGGTTTAATTTGAAGATACACGGAAAACCTTACCCACTTTTGACATCCTTCGCAAAGCTATAGAGATATAGCGGAGGCTAACGGAGTGACAGATGGTGCATGGTTGTCGTCAGCTCGTGTCGTGAGATGTTTGGTCAAGTCCTGCAACGAGCGCAACCCCTATCTTTAGTTACTAACAAGTAATGTTGAGGACTCTAGAGATACTGCCTGGGTAACTGGGAGGAAGGTGGGGATGACGTCAAATCATCATGCCTCTTACAAGTGGGGCCACACACGTGCTACAATGGTCGGTACAAAGAGAAGCAATATGGCGACATGGAGCAAATCTCAAAAAGCCGATCTCAGTTCGGATTGGAGTCTGCAATTCGACTCCATGAAGTCGGAATCGCTAGTAATCGCAGATCAGCTATGCTGCGGTGAATACGTTCTCGGGTCTTGTACACACCGCCCGTCACACCATGGGAGCTGGTAATACCCAAAGTCGGTTTGCTAACCTCGGAGGCAACTGCCTAAGGTAGGACTGGTGACTGGGGTGAAGTCGTAACAAGGTATCCCTACGAGAACGTGGGGATGGATCACCTCCTTTCTACGGAGTACACCTAGTTATGGAAAACATATTCGTATTCAGTTTTGAGAGATCTATCTCTCTTTTGTTCTTTGAAAACTGAATATCGACATTGAAAAATTATATTAATTAATATTTCAAAGTTTAGATCAACCTATAGAATATATATATCAAAATTAAAGACAACAATAGGTCATACAACAAAATAACAAAACAACTATTAAACAAGATAAGAGTTTTTGGTGGATGCCTTGGGTCTGGAAGTCTAAGAAGGACGTGATTACCTGCGATAAGCCTCGGTTAGCTGGAAATAAGCTGTTATCCGGGGATTTCCGAATGGGGAAACCCAATTGAGCTAATCCTCAATTATCATTTCGATGAATCCATAGTCGAATGAAGAGACACGCTGTGAATTGAAACATCTCAGTAGCAGCAGGAAAAGAAAATAAAGAATGATTCCCTTAGTAGTGGCGAGCGAACGGGGAAAAGCCCAAACCAACATTTGATGTTGGGGTTGTAGGACTACTTACACGAAGTTAGACAAAACTTAAACATAGCAGAATAAGCTGGAATGCTTAAACATAGAGGGTGAAATTCCCGTAAGCGAAATGAATAAGTCTTCAAGTAGTATCCTGAGTAGGGCGGGGCACGTGAAACCCTGTCTGAACCCGCCGGGACCACCCGGTAAGGCTAAATACTAACCAGACACCGATAGCGAACTAGTACCGTGAGGGAAAGGTGAAAAGAACCCCGGGAGGGGAGTGAAATAGATCCTGAAACCAATTACTTACAGTTAGTCAGAGCCCGTTAATGGGTGATGGCGTACATCTTGCAGAATGGACCGGCGAGTTATGTCAACATGCAAGGTTAAGTGGAATAAAGCGAAGCCGTAGAGAAATCGAGTCTTAATAGGGCGCTTTAGTATGTTGATATAGACCCGAAACCAGGTGATCTACCCATGAGCAGGTTGAAACTTAGGTAACACTAAGTGGAGGACCGAACCGTAGTACGCTAAAAAGTGCCCGGATGACTTGTGGGTAGGGGTGAAATTCCAATCGAACCTGGAGATAGCTGGTTCTCTCCGAAATAGCTTTAGGGCTAGCGTGTAGTGTTAAGTGGTGGGGGTAGAGCACTGAATATGGAATGGCGGCGCCTAGCCGTACTGACTATAATCAAACTCCGAATACTATCATGAACTACTATGCAGTCGGTACATCGGTGATAACGTCGATGCACGCGAGGGGAACAACCCAGATCGTCAGCTAAGGTCCCAAAATTGTGTTAAGTGAGAAAGGTTGTGGAGTTTCTTAAACAGCTAGGATGTTGGCTCAGAAGCAGCCATCGTTTAAAGAGTGCGTAATAGCTCACTAGTCGAGAGACTCTGTGCCGATAATTTAACGGGACTAAAACACAATACCGAAGCTACGGGCAGAAATGCGTTAGGAGAGCGTTGTAAGGGCATTGAAGCCAGACTGTGAAGACTGGTGGAGCGCTTACAAGTGAGAATGCCGGTATGAGTAACGATTCAGAGTGAGAATCTCTGACGCCTATTGGGGAAGGTTTCCTGGGCAAGGTTCGTCCACCCAGGGTTAGTCGGGTCCTAAGACGAGGCCGAAAGGCGTAGCCGATGGACAACAGGTTAATATTCCTGTACTTTCTAGAATGTGATGTAGTGACGGGGGAGGATAGTATTACCACTTATTGGATTGTGGGGTAAATAATGACTGGGTCGTGTAGGCAAATCCGCACGGCATAACCGGGAGTTATGATGCATAGTGAAATGGCAACAAAGTAGCGAATTATATGATTCCATACCTCTTAAAAAAGCTGCTAACTTAAGTTCTGTGAAACCCGTACCGAGAACGGACACACGTCCCCAAGATGAGTATTCTAAGGCGAGCGAGAAAACTAATGTCAAGGAACTCTGCAAAATCATCCCGTAAGTTCGCAAGAAGGGATGCCCACCATAAAAAGTGGGCCGCAGTGAATAGTAAGGGGGAACTGTTTATCAAAAACACAGCTCTATGCTAAGTCGTAAGACGATGTATATGGGGTGACTCCTGCCCAGTGCCCGAAGGTTAAGCAAAGGTGTTAGCTAAAGCGAAGCATTGATGTGAAGCCCGGGTGAACGGCGGCCGTAACTATAACGGTCCTAAGGTAGCGAAATTCCTTGTCGGCTAAATACTGACCTGCACGAAAGGAGTAATTATCTCTTAACTGTCTCGACATTAGACTCGGTGAAATTATGGTTCCGGCGAAGACGCCGGAGACCCGCATCTAGACGAAAAGACCCCGTGGAGCTTTACTATAACTTCATATTGGAGTTTGATTTAACATGTGTAGGATAGGTGGGAGACTATGATGCTTAGACGCTAGTCTAAGTGGAGTCACCGTTGAAATACCACCCTTGTTACGTTGAACTTCTAACTTGTTACCATGATCTGGTAAGAGGACAGTGTGTGGTGGGTAGTTTGACTGGGGCGGTCGCCTCCTAAAGGGTAACGGAGGCGTTCAAAGTTACACTCAATACGGTCAGAAACCGTATCTTAGAGCATAAAGGTAGAAGTGTGATTGACTGTGAGACCTACAAGTCGAGCAGGTGCGAAAGCAGGACTTAGTGATCCGGCGGTTCTTTGTGGAAAGGCCGTCGCTCAACGGATAAAAGCTACCCCGGGGATAACAGGCTTATCTTTCCCAAGAGATCACATCGACGGGAAGGTTTGGCACCTCGATGTCGGCTCATCGCATCCTGGAGCTGGAGTCGGTTCCAAGGGTTGGGCTGTTCGCCCATTAAAGCGGTACGCGAGCTGGGTTCAAAACGTCGTGAGACAGTTTGGTTCCTATCTGATGTGGGCGTTGGAATATTGATGAGAGCTACTCTTAGTACGAGAGGACCGGAGTGGACGCACCGATGGTGTGCCAGTTGTTTTGCCAAAAGCATAGCTGGGTAGCCAAGTGCGGCAGGGATAACCGCTGAAAGCATCTAAGCGGGAAGCCCCCTCAAAGATGAGTATTCCCTTTTAAATTCCTTATAGACTATGAGGTTGATAGGCTGGAGGTGTAAGTGCAGCAATGCATTCAGCTGACCAGTACTAATAAATTGAACGGTTTAATAGTGAATTCTATAGAAGATTAATCTAAATTATAACGATATTCAGTTTTCAGAGAACATATGGCGAAAAGCCGCAGAATTAAAAACCCAGACTGGGTTTTTTTCTTTGCATTTTTCAAAAAAACAAAATTAAAACACCAGGTTTATTTAATCCTGATGCTTATCATTTATTATTTGAAATATTTCAAAACTTCTTCATAATTTGGTTCATTAGTGATTTCATTGACATATTCAACATATTCGACTTTGTTATTTTCATCGACAACAAAGACCGCTCTAGTTAGTATACCTAATTTTTCAACTCTTGTGCCGGTCTTTTTACCAAAATCATTGTAGCGAAATTCGCTAAGAGTAATAACTTTATTATTATTTTCGGTTGCACATCATCTTCTAAAAGCAAATGGAGTGTCATAACTAATTGCCACAATTGGACAATTACTATCCTTTAATTGCTCCATAAATTTTAATGTTTCGATTTCACAAACGCTACTATCAATGCTTGGGATTGAAAAAAATAGTCTTCTTTTTCCGTTTAACTGTGATGAATCAAAATCACTCATGTCAACATTAACTGCCTTAAAGACTGGAAAGATATCACCTTTTTTCAGCTGCTCTCCAAGTAAATTTAATTGTTGATTTTTGAATTTAATTTTCATTTTATTTCCTTTTATTTTAATTTAGTGATAAAAAAACATCATTAAATTTAATTGGTTTTCTTATAAAAATAATGACATTAATTATAATGATATAATTATACAAAATATTTAAGGAGGTGAAATATGTTTGTTGATAAGCCAGCTGACTATGTAATTAAGCAAGCGATTGAAAAGAGAGTTAAGGAAAATGATAATGTTTATCAAATCGATTTGGGTGATGATAAAATCCTAAAGTTAGTGAAATTTGATATGCGAGATTATGGTTTTGTAACAGATCCGGAATATCAAAAAAATAGAACATGTTGAGGTTTTGCCGTTGTTTCAGCTGTTGAAGGCAATATTCTAAAGCATGGTTTTTATAAAAATAGCAAGACCCTCGATCTATGAGAATATAACTTGATTCATAATAGTAAAATTAGAAAAGCAGAAGCTGATCCGCTGAGATTGACAGCAAATGATATAACTTCTGATTATATTGATTGAAACGAAGGCGATTCCCCTAAGGCAGTTAGCTATTCACTTCTACAATGAAATTCGCTTCTAGATAAAAATGGCCGAAGAAATGTTGAGGATGAGAAATTTGAAAAATATTCATACTCAAATTACATTCTCAAAGATATTATTCATGTGGATAATAATGTTAATGATGTCAAAAAAGCGATATATAAATATGGTTCTGTTGTCGTTACTTTAAATATGACACCCGATTCTACTGTGAAATACTATAATACAAAAGAACCAGGTCAAAAAATACTGCATGCTGTTAACCTTATTGGTTGGGATGATAGCGCTGTTGATAAAGAAGGTAAAAAAACTGGAGCTTGGATTGCTAAAAATTCATGAGGAACAAAAGCGCATGATAATGGATTTTTCCATTTATCATATGATTCTGATATAAGTGAAATAAGAGCACTAGATTATACAACTAGAACTGAGAGCCAATATGATAATAACTACTACTATGATGGTTTCAATATTGATATTTATTCAAAGAACAAAACTGCTGCGGCAAGTTTCCCTGTTTTAAAAGACAATGATAAAAATGATGAATTTTTGCGAGCAGTTAATGTTTCTTTTAAAGGAAAAAATAGTGAAATTACCATAAAAATATATAAAAATCATTCAAAGGATATTGCTAATCGAGCTAATTTTAATCCAACAGATGGTGAACTAGTGGCAACTCAAAAACAACAATTTGAAAATCCAGGGTCACGAACAATTGATCTGAAAGACAAAATTAAACTTGAGGCAAATACTGTCTTTAGTGTTGTTGTTGAGCAAAAATCAGATGACCCTGATGCTGGTGTGATTCTATCTTCAGAAGAACATTCAACTAACGATCTTACTTTTGTAAAAGAAGGTGATAAATGAGTAAATCCATGATTTAACAATCGTGGTGTGGCACGTATTAAAGCATTTACTCAGAGTATTTATAATCCCAACAAACAAACAAACAATGACATTAAGTATCTAGATACTAATGTTGAACCACTTAAAATTCTCAGCTATCAATCACAAGAGTATAAAAATTTCCAAAATAATATTAAATTATTTGATTCATCAAATACTAATCAGCTAGTTGAAGAACAGGATTTTACAAAAACAACAGAAGTATTTTTTGATAATAGTATAAAAACAGTATCGGATGATAACATTATTGGATACTATCATGTGATAATATCAGGAAAAAATAAATATAAAGGAACAAAAGATTTATATTTTCTAATAAAAGTTTCCTTACGCCCTCCGCTAAGTAATGATTTAGAGTATTCAATTGATGGTAACACAATAAAATTTAAAAATTTATCGCCAAAAATATCAAAAAATTGAAAATTATTTGGAGATACTTTAACATATGTTGGTTTAGATGTTAATTTTTATAGAAGATCATCATTCCGCGTAGAAAATCATGAAAATGTTAATATTCAATGAACAGAAGCTGAAGATACATCGAATTCTGCTGGCAAAGAAATTCACATTAATCCACAAATTAAAGACAAAAAAACCCACGATGATAGTACTACTAATATCGACTCGAAACCAAACACCAATGAAAATAGCAATAATGGCCAAAATGCTAATAGTGATAGTGAAGACAGCACTTTTGACAAAAGTAAAGAGCAAATCAAAAATCCGGGTAATGATAGCAATGCTAGTTCGAAACCAAACACTAATGAAAATAGCAATAATGGCCAAAATGCTAATAGTGATAGTGAAGACAGCACTTTTGACAAAAGTAAAGAGCAAATCAAAAATCCGGGTAATGATAGCAATGTAAATGACATGCAAGATGAAAGTAGTGGTCAAGGTAAAAAACCAAGCACTGAAAATACTAGCAGCCAAAAGGCTGATAGTAGCTCTGAAAAATCTGAAAGTTCTGACAGCAAAACAGACAAAAATCATGATATCGAAAAAAGAGATCACATTGGATCAAAAAACTATATGATCCCATTTAATACTCGCCTAATATATATTATTCTTGGAGCTATTTTAGCGGCACTATCAGTTGTTGGGTTAGCATCATTTTTAATAGTAAGAAAAATTAAGAAAAATAAAAGTAAATAATCGATTAAACTAATCAACTTAAGTGTATAACTAAGTTATTGTAAGACATTTTATGTGTATAAAATTAACAAGTAATTCAAAATCTAATATACAAAAAAACAACCTTATTGCTAGAGTTGTTTTTTTAATACAAATTCAATATCAAAATCATCGCTAATTTTAGAAAAGTTAATATTGTAAGCTTTGAATATTTTCTCTGATGCTTGAAAATCTTCTGAATCCTCTTTATAAGCTATTGCATAATAAACATTAGAAATTTTTGATTGTACAATTAATTTTGCACAGTTATAGCAAGGCGAATGGGTTACAAAAATACTTGATCCAGGAATAATTTTTGAACTAGTTAGATTAGCGTTGATAATTGCATTAGTTTCAGCATGAACAACATAGGTGTATTTTGAGTTAAGAATGTCTCCACTGCTACTTGGTCGCTCTCATGTAAATAACTCATCATTGTCAACTTCTTTATTTTCATAACTTGTTGGCATTCCATTATATCCAAGTGAAATAACATATTTATCAGGACTAACAATACATGCTCCAACTTTTGTTGTTGGATCTTTTGATCTTAGTGCACTTAATTTTGCTAAAGCCATAAAATAAATATCTCATTTAATATTATCTTTATTTTCGTTTAAAATGATTTTACTAATTTCTTTATTCATGATAATAATTTTACCATAAAATAAAACGAAAATGGGCTCCGCAGATCCCATTTACAATTATTCAGTGAAGTAAGCCTATTAAGCTCTTATAAGACATTAACTACGTTAATCCACCTAAACATGTAGATGAATTACTAAAAGTATATCATAATATAATATAAAAGAGCAAAAATTAAAATAATTTTTAAAAATATATTTTTTTGTGTGCATAAAAATAAAATTTGTGTACAATATTTACTATAAAGGAAAAAAGCCAATGAACTATTTATTAAGAAACCAACAAAACCTAAATAAGATGTTCAACTCAGCAAACGCTGACTTTTTTGCTATCGAAATTATTGACTTCAATGATAAGGATATTATGGCAATTAACAAGTTCTGTATTGATAATATCTTTAAAGGAGTTAATAATGTAATCATTTCACGTATATAATACACCACACCATATATACTTATATTATTATTGCCTTTTTAAAATAAGGAATATAAAGTTATTTAAGTTTTTAAAATATTCAAACACAATTTATTGAAGAAAATAATCCCGATAAGAAAATAAAATTACAAAATGTTGTATTTTAAGGTTAATTAGTAGGTTAGTAACTAAATAATTAATCTATAATTATTTTATACATTTTGCAAAAGTTAAAAAAATACTAGCAAGGAGCTAAATTAAAATGAAAAGAAAATTAAAACTCTGATTATTTGGTTCGTCCGCATTTGCTGCGGCATCAGTTGCCCTAGTGGCGGCATCATGTGTTAAACCAGTATCCCTAAATAAACAGTATGTTTTCGAATATAACTCTCCCCTAACAAACAGTGCATTTGGATTTGATGCATCTAGAACATTCGGGTCATATTCTAGTTCTGGAACATGACAGTACACTGGAGGAGAACTAATTAGATTACAACCTCTAAATGAAGCGGAATTATTCACCGAATTAATCGATGAAGCAAGAGTAATGGTATTTACTAAAAAACCTGTTTTTGCAAGGTATCATCTAGAATTAGCAAAGGCAATAATCTTGACTGACGCAAACGGTGAAGTTAGTGTTTTTGACAATGATAATTATGATTCTAATCCCCAACCAGATTCAATATCTCCGCAAAACAAACCATATTATCGAGATTCAACAATTAAGTTGACATCTAATGATGAAAGATCGGTTAACAGCATCAAATTTGATGAGACACTAAAAAAAGCAAAAAAATTCCAAATAGTTTTAAAAGATAATTTGAGTTGAGTAAATAGCAAAGGTGAAAAAACAAAATATCGGGTTGTTCCAAAAGATTACTGATATTCATGACTAAGAACATATTCACTAAATGCCACATATCGAAACAATAAAAACTTAGGTGGGGGATCTGATGCGCTTGATAAAAAGTTTAGAGATTTACTAGCACAACCAAATACTCCGGTGTTCACACCAACTGAGTCATATAACAATGATTATTTATACCGTTTATTTGGTATCGAAGTTGATAACTTTTTTGAAAAAGATAAATTTGTTCAAAAAATTTCAGACAAAGCCGATAAATATCAAGGTGAAGAATCAATTACTTTTGAAGGTATGAGTAACACTGAATCACAATTTTCTAGCTTTTTTGACAAATTGATCATTGATGGTGACTATACATTTATGCCAGCTCCTTCACAATTTATTGATGAATCAAATGAGACTAAATCACAGTTGATTACAACTTATATTGGAGAAAAAATTTCGCCAAGTGATGAAGCTGATTTTCGAAATGATATTGAAAAACTAGATCATAGTAAAGTTGCATATTTTACAGGCGCATATTGATATGGTGTTTCACAAGAATCAACACTATATGCTGGTCCATATTACATTAGTGAAGCTAAAAACTCACGCCAGGTAATGAAGAAAAATCAAAATTATTGAGATACTGAATGAGTTGGAGCTGATGACACAATTGATGAATTAGTTTATTCATATCAATCATCACCTATTGAAGCAAAATTATTCTCAGATACATCATTTAATAAATATAGTCAAGGCACAGTAACGGAAATCGCTTATTCAACACTTTCGGCAACACAAAAAAGTACTATAGCCAGAAATGCTAAAAAGTTTGGACTAAGACAAATTAGAAGAAAAAACGATAAGTCGCCATTCTATAGAATGGTTACTACACCGTTTGTTAACTCGGGTTTAAATAATTATGGATTTAACGATGCTTATGCCAAAATAATGTGAGGTAAGACTGTCGATGAAATTAACAAAGGTGACATAGATCCTACAACATTCATATCTGGCACAGGATTGAGTTTTAGAACAATTCTACATAGCGCAATTAACTGAGACACCTATGCTTCAATTATTACTTCAGGTCAATCACAGTCATGAGTCGCTAAAGTGCCTGATGGCTCGAATATTAATGGCAGTGACCAAAGTACGGCAAAAATTAAAGTAACCGAAGATGTAGCCGACCAAATTAATGCCTTATCAGCAATAGACGTCGATGGAAATAAAATTGATTTCGGAAGTGATTTAGGAAAAATGCTACTGCCTTCAAAAAACCAAGAAGCTATTAAAAATAAAGCAAATACAATTGATAAATTAAAATCAGCAGGATTTTTAAAACTTCAAGAGGAAATGAAGAGATTAATTGATAAATTTGATATAGATAATCCATCATTTGCAAATCAAAAATTCGAAATATATTACTTCTTTCCATTCACCAATGTTCCCGACACTTTTTTAAAGGGTTGAAATGAAGTTATGGAAGTTGCAAAACAACTAAACCCAAGAATTGAAGTAAAAGTAAAATACTTTACAAACGCAACCAACCCCGAATTTAACAAGTGAAGATTTAGTGGTGTAAACGGCTCGCAAATTGTGTCATGAACAAATGATTACAATGGAATTGGAAGCTCATATGATGGGCTTTCATGATCAGCATCGCTAATTCCAACATTAATTAAAATACATAACGATAACAACGAAAAATTTAAAGAATCATTCCCAAGAATACATGAGTTAGTTGAGAGTTTGATTAAACACGAAAAAGAAAATCCAACAAATTTCTCGATTCCATTTTTAGATTTAGATAAAATTGATACAAAATGAGTAGGACAAGAATTCACTTCTGCCATCTCTGAATATGAATTTAAACTAAATCCTGCAAATAAGAAATACGAGGCTGTATTAATAGATGGTAAACCAAAACATATAACCTCTAAAGACAATAAACCACTTACTGAACCATATACATGATCATCAATATTCTGATTACAATTTAACCGTAGTAAAACAAATGCTGAATTGACAGAATTAATGCAAGAAATTGCAACCTTTGTACCATTTGACTTTACTTTCTCAATTACAAAGGGTCGAGATACATATGGAAAACAGTTAATTAATAGTCAATATATTGTTCCAAATATTACAGGATCTTCATCATATCAATTCCAAGAATGAAAAATTAAGAAAGGTAATTAAACTATGTTCAGATACATTAGACAGAGAATACTATTTGCTATTCTAACATTATTTATTATTTCTTTCTTTGTCTTCATACTAATCGCCGCATTTGGCCCGAATCCAGTGCAACAGTTGGCAGAAAAAGAATTCAATAAACATTCAGGTTCAGGAAAGTCATTTGCTGAGATTCTCAGAATGCTCGAGGTCGAGAATGGAATTAGATATTTAAATAGTGATGGTACAGCCGGAGAAAAAATTCCAATTTTTGTCAGATACTTTATGTACATTGGAAAGATTTTCACTAAAGGTGACTTTGGATTCGTAATTGATTCAGCTAACAACCCAGATCCATCAAACTACCGTACTATGAGTCAACTATTCTTTACACCATTAAGATATACACTATTAATTACTTTCCCAACCTTTATTATTAGCACAATTTTAGGAATCACTATTGGAGTATTTGCGGGATACAAACGAGGAAAATGATTTGATAACGTTTCAAACCTATTTGTTTTAGTTTTTATCGCAGTACCTTCATTTATTATTGCTCCAATTGCCATAACTATATCAATTAGACTTGGAATTTCAGCAGTAGTACCACGACTAGGCGATCAACCATTTGGAGTTGTTTTCTTAGCATATCTACCACCAATTATTGTAATGTCGCTTTCATCACTAGCAGCATATGTGACATACACGAGAAACCAAGTTATCTCAGTTTTAACCTCAAACTATGTTTTAATTGCTAAAACTAAGGGGCTTAACTCAACACAAATCTTCTTCAAATACGTTTTAAGAAATATCTCAATTCCACTATTTTCATTAACATTTGGATCATTTGTTGGATTACTATCAGGTTCAATTATTATTGAAAAATACTGACAAGTTCCAGGAACATCAAGTGTTATTGTTAGTGCGTTCCCAAGTGGTGAAATATTTGTTGTTATGTTCTCAACATTATTCTTCACTTTTATCTCATTAATTGCTGAAATTATTGTTGATATCTCATTTGTATTATTAGATCCAAAGATTAAATATGCTTCAAAAAGCAGAAAGAATTATTACTTATTCTTTAAAGCTTATTTAGAAAGAAGAAAACTGGCCAAAGATTTATATAAATTAGAGGCAGTAAAACAACTTACAAGCTCAAATAACAAGGAAGGAGTCAAATAAATTATGGATGAACAGTTAATCAAAACGTTTAACAAAAAATATAAAATTAATACTACTTTAGCATCCAAATTTAATTTTGTTGCTGATAAAGATAAGCTTCAGACTTCTTCAATTGCAGGAAAGCCTAAAAAATTGATTGTTGAAATTCTAAAAAGATTTTTTAGAAACCCTGTTGTATTAATTTCATTATTTGTTTTTATAACAATAATTTTAATCTCATTAATTATTCCTGCTTCATCGTCATTTGTTGCGAGGGACAAAATTACTGGATCTGATTATGTTAGATCACTACCTCCATACTATCAACCAAATGTTGAACTGGTTCTAGACTCAACAAACGACGATATATTTAGGTTATATCAAAATATATCTGAGCAGGCCAAAGTCGACCCACAGTATAAACAGTGGCTTAACTTCTTTCTTTCCTCATTTAAATATGAATTAATTGACGGAACAACAAGCATAAAAATTAACTACAATGCCTATTCATTAGTTATAGCCGCTCACATCAACCAATTTATTAATGATGCTAGAAATGCTGGAACAGTTTTAACAGACGCTGATATTCAAGCAGAATTTGCTAAACAAACAGCAATCTACTCAAAAGTTCTATTAGGCACATCTTCAACTGGCTATGATATTTGAACAACATCATGATATGCAACTTGAAGAGCAGTAAAAATTGCCTTAATCGTAGTCTTATTAGAAGGAATTATCGGTATATCAATTGGAGCATTTCTTGGTTTCCATGCCGGAAAATTAATTGACACAATTGTTATGCGTATAATCGGAATATTTACTTCACCACCAACACTAATTTGAATCTTGTTATTTGTTTCTATAATTGGAGCAAAAGAATGAGCATTAATCTTAGCCTTAACAATCGTTGGATGACCAGGATTTGTTGGAATTACAAGATTATTTGTAATTACCGTTAAGGATGAAGAGTACATCACTGCTGCTAAAGCCATTGGTGCTTCAACCGGTCGTCAAATCTTTGTACATTCACTACCAGCCATTGTCGGAAAAATCGCCAACTCATTAGTTAAATCTGTCCCAAGTGTAATTCTATGAATTGCTTCGCTAGCATTCTTAGGGTTCTTTAAAGAAGATGGTGATATCAACTTAGGTCAAATGCTAATCGAAGCTTCTGCTGAATCAGGGGCTAACCTTTGAATAACAGCACTACCTACAATCATACTTTTACTTTTATCACTATCACTTAACTTTATTGCTCTAGGAATTCATGATGCTCTTGACCCTAAAGTAATTAGAAAAGGAAGGAAATAATATGAAATCTAAAAAAAATCATCCATTAATAGATAAAATTAAAACCTTCTTTAAAAATAAATTTCAAAAAAAAGAGCTTGCACTAGCAGCAATTAAAGCACCAAAAATGCCAGATAACAAAATTCTTGAAGTGAGAAATCTACACGTTAGTTTTTTACAAGGACGTAAGAAAAGTATTCACATTGTTCGTGGTATTGACTTAGATGTTTATCGTGGTCAAATTGTTGGATTAGTAGGTGAATCAGGATCCGGTAAATCAGTGACTTCAAAAACATTAATTAATGTTAATGAAAATGGTATTATTAGCTCCGATAAAATTCAAATTGATGAGTATGAATTAACCAATATTAAAAAACCTAAATTATGAGAATATGTTCGTGGCCAAAAAATTGGCTATATTCCTCAAGATCCACTAACAAGCCTAAATCCAACAAGAAAAGTCGGAGCACAACTACTTGACGCCTTGAATAATAACAAAGAATGAAAAAATAAACTTTACACTGAGAAAAAAGAATATTTAATTAAATTGCTTAAAACTTTTGGACTAAGGGAAGCAGAAAAAATCTTTCTATCATATCCACATACTCTATCAGGGGGGATGAAACAAAGAATTGTTATCACCATGGTTGTCGCTTTAAAACCAGATCTAATTATTGCTGATGAACCTACAACTGCTCTTGATCCAACTGTTCAAGCCAGTGTTCTAGCACTTTTTGAAGATATTAGACAAAAAATGGGGATATCAATTATTCTAATTAGCCATAACATTTCAGTTATTGCTAAATTCTGTGATTACATCTATGTTATGTATGCCGGCAGAATTGTTGAAAAAGGACTGAAGGAAGAAATATTCACCAATCCTGCTCACCCATATACATGAGCGTTAATTAGTGCTATTCCGGAATCAAAAGATGAAAAACTTTATAATATCAAGGGAACACCGCCGGATATGGCGAATTTACCACTCGGAGATCCATTTGCTCCAAGAAATGAATATGCTTTAGAAATTGATTTTCTAAAAGAACCACCACTAATCGAAATCACTAAAACTCACTCAGCAGCGACATGACTTCTAAGTCCTGAAGCACCAAAAATCACCTTATCAAAGGAATTAACCAAACGTTTAGAATTATTTAAGAAGGCATTTAACAATGGATAGAATAAAAGAGAATAAAAAAGTTATATTATCAATTGATAATCTAAAAAAATATTTTATTAGTCAAGGCTCGATAAATAAAGCTGTTGATGGCGTTTCTTTTGATTTACATGAAGGTGAAATAATTGGTTTAATTGGTGAATCAGGTTCAGGAAAAACAACAGTAGGTCGAACTATTTTAAGACTTTATGATGATTATAATGGTTTTGTTCGTCTAAATGACAAAATCATTTCAGGTAAAAAAATTAGTTATCAACTTAATAAGTTTTTACGTAAAAATGTGCAGATGATCTTTCAAGATCCACATGCATCATTAAATGGTCAACAAAACATTTATACAATTTTAAAAGAACCACTAGTTGTTAATGGAATTTTAAAAACTAAAATTAAGGATATTTTTAAAGATTGACTGCAAGTTAAAAAAGCCTTTAAATATTCATTTCAAATTCAAGCAATGCAACTTGAACTTCAAAACCTAATTGAAATCAATAGTTTGGCAAAACCATTATTTAACAAATGAGTTAAAGAGTTTCAAGAAATGAAATTTGATACTGACTTAAGCAAAGAAGACAATTTCACCCTGTTTTTCGGTTACTTAGAAGAACGTCAAAACGTTGAGAGTCTTATTATTAACCAGATGTATTCAAATAGCTCGCAATTAATTGATTACTACTACGAAATGCAAAGAAGATATCGTAATGATGAACTAGAAAAAGTAGAACTTGACTATACTCGTGCTAAAGAACTTATTCGTAAGGAAATAATGTTAAGCAAGGTATCAGTTAAAGAAATTAAGGCTAGAGAAGAGCTTAAAAAATTAAATAATGAAATAAAAGAATTAAAGCAATCGCTAAAAGAATTGAGAAATGAAAATACAAATACTTTCATAAACTTTATTAATGAAAATAAAAATGAAGCTAGTTTAATTAACATCGCTAGATTGATGTCAACTGATTTAGAATTTTATTCATATAATCTAAAAAATGAACTACTCTTCTTGAAAAAAGCAAAAATTTTAAAACATATCAAATCATTATGCCCATACCTACGTTTTGAAGAAATTCGTGAAATTTCTACAAAATTAAATGAATACAGCAAAGATTTCTACTCAAGTCACCTACAAGATTTGAAATTCTCAAAAAACTTAAAACAAACCATTCATAATTTACTAGATAATAACTTTAAGTTTGGCTTTGATAAATACAAAAAGATGTCGATATCAGAGAAATCAAATTGAGATAAATTATTTAACAAAAAGCATGATAAAATCAAAGAAGTTAAGAAAAGCATGTTAGTTAAAGAATTACCAAAAAACAGTAAAGACGACTTAGAAAAATTCTTTGAAAAGACAAAAACAATTGAAGAAAAATATGAATCTGCGCGTTTGAAAATGCTAGTTTCCTATAAAGATCGAATCAAAGATTTATACGAAAAAATTAATAAACAAACCGAAATTTATAAGGATCTTGTTGAAAAACAAACTTTTTGTAATAAAAAATATGAATTTTTCAAAGAAGAGTTTTTTAAATATGTCAACTTAATGGCGAAAGAAAAAATTGATGCTGAAAAAGCAAAAATTACTTCACTTTCAGCTACAAAAGAAGATATCAAAAAGAATGCGCAAGCTATCAAGCGTGCTAACAATGCAATTAGAAAACATGAAAAAGAACTATCATTATCACTAAAAATGTATGAATCTGATATTTCTTTAAAAGAGGACACTTTAAAATCATTTGATATTGAAAAAACATATTTAAAACGTGACATTAAAAGTATTTATGTTTTATTAGGAATTGATCTAAAATGAGTTGAAGAAAATCTTCAAGCAAATAATAAAAATTCTAAATGAACAGAAAGATATAATTTCTTTAATAGTGTTTTCTCATTCCCGATTGCCAAAATCCTTGTTTCGGAATTATTGAGTAAAATTATTATTTATAAATCACTAGAAGACGTTGGCTTATTAAAACAATTTGCCTATCGTTACCCACATGAATTTAGTGGTGGACAGCTACAAAGAATTGTTATTGCTAGAGCTCTAATCACTGAGCCAAAAGTAATTGTCGCTGATGAACCTATTGCATCACTTGATATTTCTATTCAAGCGCAAGTTGTTAATCTACTAAAAGAGTTATGTTTAAAGAAAAATATTGGATTAATATTTATCGCCCACGACTTAAGTATGATTGAATATATTGCCGATAAAGTTGAAATTATGCACCTTGGTAAAATTGTTGAAAAAGGTAAGACTGAATCAATTTATGCTAACCCAGTCCACCCATATACTATTAATCTATTTAAAGCAATTCCAAAAATTTCTAATGCTAATGAAAAATTTGAAAATGTTTCTTTTGCTTTAGATTATTTGGATGCACAACAATTTCCGAATATTCCTGAAATATTTAAAGTTGAAGATGATCACTATATTTACGGAACAAAAGACCAAGCTAGTGAATGGATTAAAGATTCACAAAAGCATAATCGTTAAATCGACAAAAATATCAACTAAAGAATGCACATATTCGTGCATTTTTGTATTAATTTATATTCTTATTTATAAAAATTGATATTTCATATAAAATATAAATAATTAACAATGAAAACACAATTGACATCTCGAAATAAATTCAAATCATACTGAAAAAATGGCTGAACAGCAGCAACTATAAGTTATTTTTCTATATCAATTATTTTTTATTTATCACTAGTACTAATCGTTCGGTTTGCCTATAAGGGCGAGAACCAAAAAGATTGGCAAACGGCCATTACCGTTTCTTTTGGAATTTGCTTAGCAATTAATACTTTAATTATTCTAGTTAGAAAAGGTTTAGGACGTGGCCTATTTCGTCCATTAATTGATCTTAACCGTAGTAGAATAATCAACAGTCGTGCTAAGAGTAAATACACTAATTCAATGACACAAGCAGAGCGAGATAAAATACTAAATCGCGAACGTCGTGAATATGACATGGAACTTAATAATAAAGCTAAAAATCGTCAATTCAATGAGACAAATAATTTATGCTTTTATTTACTAATTGCAATTTCAATATTTGCGTTTTTAATCTTAATTCCATTCTTCATTTTAAGAATTAGATGGTAAAATTGTTTGCAAACGAGGTGATAAGATGAAATACTTAATAGCAAATTTAAAAATGAACCTGACATACTCAGAAAGCGAAAACTACATCAAAAAAATTGAAAATGCATATCAGCAATCAGAGGTTAATGGCAATGTTCAGTTAGGAATGGCGTTTTCATATGACGCAATTTCTTTGTCGAATAAATGTAAAAAAAGATCTTTTTGGTTAGGATCACAAAATATTGGTCATAAAATTCAAGGGGCACTAACTGGTGAAGTTTCAATTAGGAGTGCTGAAGAGCTTGGGCTTGATTTTGTTATAATCGGTCACAGCGAGCGTCGTCTTTGATTTAATGAAAATAATGAACTAATTAATCAAAAGCTAGCACTAGTGGAAAAAACTAATTTAAAAGCAATTTTATGTATTGGCGAAAATCACGAAGAATTTAGCAGCGGTAGAACTGAAGAAGTAATAAAAAATCAATTAGCAGCAGCTTTAAAAAACGTTAACATTTTTGATAAACTATTAATTTCATATGAACCCGTATACTGTATTGGTAACGGTGTTATTCCGGAAAAAGAGCATATTCAAAAAATTGTTAATTTAATTCATAGTTTAACGAATAAGAATATTCCTATATTATATGGTGGATCAGTATGTCAAGCAAATATCCTAGAAATTAAAGAAATTGAAAATCTTTCTGGTTTTCTAGTTGGAACAGCTGCCATTAAAGCGGAAGATTTCATTGAACTTTCAAAAGCATTGTAAATACAAAAAACAAGATCAACAAATTGTGATCTTGTTTTTCTTACAGTGTCCTGATATGGTACGCGAGGAGGGACTTGAACCCTCACGCCGTAAAGCATTAGTGCCTAAAACTAACGTGTCTGCCAATTTCACCACTCGCGCATTTATGGTGCCGTTTATAGGACTTGAACCTACGACCTACTGATTACAAGTCAGTTGCTCTGCCAACTGAGCTAAAACGGCTTAATTTTGTTGCCTTATTATTATATAAAAAAATTATTTTTTTTACAAAAAATTTAATAAAAAAGTTAGTTTAAAAACTAACAGATTTTTTTAATATAATTTTCCTATTTTATGAAACTTATCTTGAATTGATTTTTTAATTTTGGCAAAAGTAAGACAGATGGCTCCAATTCCGGCATGGATTGCAATATCAGTTGAAGTTTTTACGGTCATTATCTTAAATTTATTTTCAGTGATCTCCTGTGCCTTTGGTACTAAGTAGTCTAGGTCATTGCTGTTTGAGTGAATAAATATTAAATGAATTTCAGAATCATTTTTATCAACTTTGTCATAGATATCTTTAATTTGTTTTTCAATTGATTTTAAAAATACTCTTCCAATACTATCCTTTTCTAAAATTCCATTTTCCAGTTTAATAATTGGAACAATTTTTAGCAATTTAGCAATTGCTGCCGCCGTTTTAGAAAGTCTTCCTCCCTTAACTAAGGCATCATTATATTTTGGAATAACTAGTAAACGTTCATGTGGTTGACTAAATATTTCAATCGCTTTTTCAAAACTATCACCATTTTTAAGACTTTCTTCAAACAATAATAAGTCCCTAACAATTAAATATGAAATTTTTTTTGATTGAACAACAAAAACCTTATCATTGTTCTGAAATAGTTGTGTTAAGTTAGCAACTTGTGATGAAAGCTCAGTTGATATGCCATAGATAATTATTTTGTCATAATCATCTAGGTATTTATTAACAATGCTCTCTGAAATTCCTGGAGGAGTAGCATAGGTTAATGCTTCAACTTTTTTATTAGCATTTCAAATTTCCTCAAATTTGTCAACATTCATGTCAACACCATTTTGATAAATTTTTTTGTCAATTTCACTTTGAATTGGCAGTAATTCTCATCCGAAATCATTTGCCGCTTCTTTAGAAAGTCCGGCTGATGAATCTAGTATTATCTTAATTTTCATTTTATTTCTTCTCTCCTTTAATATCTTGTTTAATATTAAATAAATATATTATAATATGTTATGTATTTTATTTATTCAAATAATGAATCCAATTAATAAACCGAAGGAAAACAATGGAAAAAGATATATTAATTGACCTAAAAAACCGCAAGATTTTTAATAATATTTCAAGTGAGGAAAAATTCTATAAATTGCCTAAAAATTCTGCTGTGTACAGTGGCTTTGATCCAACCGCTAAAAGTTTACATTTAGGTAACTACATTCAAATAGTTTCGCTACTTAGATTTAAAAAATATAATTTCAACCCCATTGCAATAATTGGTGGTATTACCGGAATGATTGGTGACCCTAGTTTTAGAAATAGCGAGCGTGAATTTCTTGATAGTAAGGTTTTAGAAGAAAATAAGGCTGCGGTTAAGAAACAACTTGAATCATTTGGTTTAAAAGTTATTGATAATTATGATTTTTATCGCAATTGAACATTAGTTGATTTTTTAACTAAAATTGGTAAATTGATCAATGTTAATTACTTATTAGAAAAAGAAAGTATTGCTACAAGACTGGCATCTGGCTTGAGCTTCACTGAATTTAGTTACCAATTAATTCAGGGGTGAGATTTTAAAACTCTATTTGAACAAAATAATGTCAAGATTCAGTTAGGTGGTTCAGACCAATGGGGAAATATTACTACTGGTCTTGAAATAATTAGAAAGATTCACGGCGAAAATGCCAATGCCCTTGCGATTACCACTAATCTTTTAGTTGATGAAAATGGCATTAAATTTGGAAAAAGTACTGGCGGTGGTTCACTTTGATTAGATAAGAATATGACTTCACCATATGCAATCTATCAATTTCTGCTAAATCAGGGAGACAATAAAATCGAAGAATATTTGAAATGACTAACTTTTTTAGAAATTAGTGAAATTGATAACATAATGACACAACATAATTTTGATAGAAAACAAAGAATTGCCCAAAAATCTTTAGCCTATGAAGTTGTTAAAGATATTCACTCAGAAGAAATTGCTAAGCACTGTATCCAAATTAGTGAAGCCTTATTTTCAAAAAATGCCGATCTGGGGATGACTGATATTGAAATGCTGTTAGGCTTTTTAAAAGTTTATGAAGTTCCATCTAACCAAGAAAAATTCATCGATTTTATTAAATTTTCGGGAATATCATCTTCTAATCGCGAAATTAGAGAATTCATTGCCAAAAAATCATTTGAAATTGATGGTAAAGTCATTGAAGATGAAAATGAAATTATTATCTTTAAAAAATATAATAAAAAATATGCATTGCTTAAAAAAGGAAAAAAAGAGTTTATTATTTTAAAAAATAATTTAGATAAATAATTAGTTAACACCAATACAAAATAATAACTTTTATCTCATAATCACAAGCTAAGATAGCTTGTTTTTTTATCTTATTTTTTCTTATTTTGATTTTTAACACCTTTGTTTTATTTGACAATTCAATAAGGAATTAAATCATTTAAGATAAGGAATACTGTCGTAAGGTTGCAAATAAAAATCAGCATGATGCTGATTGAACTTACCATTATTATTTGGTTTTTTTAATTTCTTTAAGTCTAGCACTCTTGCCTTTAAGATCTCTCATGTAGTATAATTTAGCTCTTCTAACTTTGTTTCTACGAATTACTTCGATATTTGAAACAAGTGGTGAGTTAATTTTGAAGATTCTTTCAACACCAATTCCGTATGAGTCTTTTCTTACTCTAATTGATTTATTAATACCTTCACCATAAGCAGCAATAACCAAACCTTCAAATACTTGAATTCTTTCTTTATTGCCTTCTCTAATTCTAACGTGAACTCTAACATTATAACCTTCTCTAATTTGAGGAAGGTCGTTTCTGATTTGATCTTTTTCCACTAATTCTAATAATTTAGCTCTCATGTTTTTTCCTTTCTATAATATCTTTACGATTTTTTAAAGTTTTTAAATAAGCATTTTCTTCTCGTCATTTTTTAATTAAAGCATGATTTCCACTTAAAAGCACTTCCGGCACTTTAAAACCCTTATAAATAGCTGGCTTAGTATACTGCGGATAGTCAAGTAGACCACCATCGCCCTCAAAGCTTTCATTTTCATAACTTGATTTGCGAAGCACACCAGGAACTAAGCGGGCAATGGCTTCTGCTACAGTCATTGCTGGGATTTCCCCGCCAGTAAGAACATAATCACCAATTGACAGTTCTTCATCAACAAAGTTTAGCACTCTCTCATCAAAGCCTTCATATCTTCCGCAAACAAGGGTGATCTCTTGGCATTTTGCTAATTCATGAGCCTTTTGCTGATTAAATACTTTTCCCTGTGGACTTAATAGAATTTTATACGCTTTTGGATTTTGTGCTAATGCTAAATCAATTGGCTCAACTTGCAAAAGCATTCCATCTCCACCACCATAAACTGTATCATCAACTTTGTGGTGTTTATCTTTTGAAAATAATCTAAAGTCAATGACATTAATTTCGATGTGTCCCAATTTTATTGCTTTAGCAATTATGCTTTCATTTAAAAATGCATCAAAGTATTTGGGAAATAAAGTTAAAATGTTTATTTTCATATTCAAATTAAATTATTTTTTTGATAAATAATTAGCGTAAAAATTATCTTGTTTTAATAATGTTCTAACGGTTTCAGTTGGTTTTGCACCTTCTGATAGATATTTAGTAATTAGTTCTTTTTTTAGATTTAAGTCTTTTTTATGAGGATCATAGTATCCTAGTTCTTCGATGAATTTTCCATCACGTGAACTTCTCGCATCAGCAGCAACAATTTTATATGTCGCATAGAATTTTTTTCCAGTTCTCTTTAGTCTTAATTTAACCATAATATTTCCTTTCTAAAAGTTTTTAACAATTTAAAGACTAGTTTATTTTACCATATATTTCATAATGTTAAGCAAAATTACTTGACACTTTTACAAGAAAATAAACTAAGTCGAAATTTCCCGAATTATGCCATTTTTCGAATTGTGTTATAATAATAAATATGAAAACTATAGATATATTAAAAGATAAATTAAAATACGCATATTCTCCATATTCAAATGTAAAAGTTGCTGCTTTAGCAGTAACTGAGGATAATCAAGAATATTATGGAGTCAATTGTGAAAACGCCGCTTTTCCAAGCGGGCTATGCGCTGAAAGATCGGCACTATTTGGTTCTGTTGCAAATGGTGCTAAAGTTGGTTCATTTAAAGAAATTCATGTAATCAGTAATTTAAATCATGTTTTATTTCCATGCGGAGCTTGTTTGCAAGTTATCGCGCAATTTCTAAAACCTGATGGGCTTGTTTATTTATATGATAATGAGCTAAAAGACAAAAGAGTTTACACACTAAAAGATGTTTTTCCTAATGCTATTGTCGACAGTAGTATTAAAAATCATTAATATTTTATTTTACTTATGTTAAGAGGTAGCAAATAATGGCAGAACAACATGTATGTGATATGAAACATATAAAAACTCACGGTAAAGATTTTGCAGATGAAATTAAATATTATTTAAACAAATATTCAATTTCTCAAAAAGAGTTAGCTTTGAGGTTGGGTCTTAGTATCAAACATATTAATTCAATATTGCAAAACAATGTTATTGATGTAAGCGTTTCAGTCCTAGAGGCACTGGAATATGTCTTTCGTTTAGAAACTGGAACATTAACAGAAGTTTATCATGTCTACTCAAATTTTAAAAATGCATATAATCTAGACAATATCGAAAAAACATTAACTGAATTTGGTGTCAATTTCTTAGTTGATCACCCTGAGCTAGCAATTGCTGCGAATATTAGCATATATGAATCAACTCCTTCTCACATTAAATTAATGATGATTAAGCGTTTTTATGGAGTATCAAAATTGTCATATTATAATGATTACTTGCGCGAACATGTTTTAGCAGATGAATCACATTACAAAAGTCCAAATACAAAAATTTGAATTAGATTTTGTGAATTATTAGCTTCATCAAATAATAAAATTGAGAATTTTGGTTCATTTAGAAAGTTAATGTTTCAGACCATTTTTAGAAAGATTTTGAAAATTATGGTTAACATAAACTTATCATTTGAACAAAAAATTACTATGATTAAAGAAGCGCTTTTAATCAAAGGTATTGTTTTGGTAACTATGCCATTTATTGAGAATAGTTTAATAAATGCTATCACTCTAAAAAAAGGATCAAAGAGATATATCTTTTTATCTGATATGTTTCATTCTGAAGCTTATATATTTTATTCACTATTACATGAAATGATTCACTGTTATTTTCCAAATTATGATGAAAATCAAATTGATGAAAGACTGTCTAAAGAATATGAAGCATTTGTCAAGGTCAAAAAAAATATTGAATATGATATTATTGGTGAAGCAATCAAAGTTCATCGCGACTTTATCAAGGCAAAACAAGAAAATACTAATGTCGATCTCGGAATTTTTTGAACACCGTTACAGGAAAAATTCCCTTATGTTGCCTTCGAAGAATTAAATGTTACTGAAGAGATAAAGAATTCAGATAATGATGAAGGGGATGTAAGAATAATTAGCTGACCAGAATAGTGGATAGGTCTGATAATGACTTTATGTGTTACTAATTAATAGCAAAAAAAAAGATAATAAAAAAGCCAATAATTAATTGGCTTTTTAATTTAAGTTATAAAAATACTAAGTGATTTCTAGATTTACCGTGTCAGTTGTTTCTAGTGCTAAATTTCTACTTGGACAATAGACAGAAAAACTTATGCATGGAACATTGGTAATATCTGAGGTTTCAAAGTAGATTTTTACAGGATGTCCCCAGATATTTTCTCTACCCATTTTAACTTCAAAATATTTTTTAAATTCTGGGTCATTCATGATTTGCTTGTAAGATAGAGCACGTTCATGAGGGCCTCTTTTATTAGAATCGTAACTCTTATATTTTTGAATTAGTGAACCAATAATTTTGTTTCTTTCTGGGGCAGAAAGATTTCTTCCCTCTTTAGTGGTGTTAAATTGAAAACTGTTTTTAACATATTCCAATTGTGACGCACTCAAAAACCCTTTTACTTCTTGGTTTAGATTTAATTGGCGCGGATTAACCGGCTTCTTTTCATTATTAGTACTATCACTAGTAGTATTTTTACATGATACCGCTATTAACGGTACTGCTGCTACTATTGGCAAAAACGATAAAAATATTTTTCTTTTTTTCATAATTTTGCCTCCTTAAATTTATAAATATATTTGTCTAATATCTTCAATCGGGTGACTCTTATTAACAATATTTAGTGATCTAATCTTGTATTCTAAGTATATCGGATGCTTAGAATTTTTGTCATCTGAAACCTTGATTTTAAACTCGAAATAATGATTAGTAAAGTCACTCTGTTTTGGTATCTTTACTAAAAAGTATTTCATAAATATTTTATCATTAATTAAATTGCTGTGGTCTTGATTAGTGGAATATTTAGTGATTAATTTTTGTAAAATAACCTTTAGGTCATTAATATTGGCTTTTTTGCCCTCTTCCGTTAGCTTTAGGGAGGTATTATCATAAATATTTTCTAGCTTAGTTGTTGACATTAAACTAACAGTTTCTGCCACGAAATGATGTGCTAGATTACCACATGGACATGGAGCAGATGATGATAGTTTAACAGTATAATCTTTCTTAACATCTGACAAAGCAGTTAAAATAACAATCGGGACAATGGCTGCCGCAGCAGCAGCCATACTAATCAACGTCATTTTTTTACTTAATTTCATATAATTTTAACCTCTTTCTAGTCCAACAAATTCATCTTTTATTTCATCTAGTCCTGTAAAATCAAAACAAATTACGTCATATCGCATTTCTACGCTACGAGTTATATTATTTACCTTAAATCTAATGTCAATTCGGTGACTTAAAGTAATTTTAGAAATATCTGGTACTTTAGCAGAAAAATATTTTCTAAATTCAGGCTCATGTTGAATTCTGTTGCCATCTCCATTAAATTTTTTGTTTAGATCATTTATAATATCCATCAATTGTGAATCATTCATTTTTCTTCCCTCTTTAGTTAGGGAAAAGTCGATTCCTTGTCTTATACTGGCTAACTGACTTGAATTTAAAAGTCTACGCTTTGGTTCTCTTTTAAAAGGACTTTCGCATGATAAAGCAACAACAGGAATTACTGCAATTGGAATGATTCCTAAGACCCCATAAATACTCTTCTTTTTCATATTTAAATTATATTCCTTTCTAATTATTTGATTCTATTAATATATCTTGAAAGTAGTCCAAACCATCAAAAGCAATTGGCTTTTGAATAAATTTTTGGTAAATAATTTTATCAAAGGTTTCATTGGCTATTTGATTTTCAAATGATAAGACATAAGATATCGTATTATTAATTTCATTAATAAAGTTAATATTATCTTCTAGTTTTAGTTTTTCTAGATAAGTGGTAGTTTCTCGCTGTATTTGCTGTTTATGAGCTTTAAATCAATCATTAAACTCTTTGATACTACCATGATCAAAATTTAGTTTGTGAGTCTTTAAAAACTCTAAATATTTTTTCATCTCTTTAAAAATATTTGCGTCAGTAAATTGATAGTTATCAAGATTGTTTATGAACATAAAAATATTAGAATTTAAAGATAGTATTTCTGTAATAATGAATTCTTGAGTATTGGCTTTAAGTAGTTTGAAATCATTTTCTTTATAAATTGATTTATTTTTTAGAAAATACTCTTCATATTGATCAAAATTTTCAATCAATACTATTTTTGGCTTTAAATGTTGGTTTATTTGGTTAAATATTGAGTTGATTTTAGCAACTATATTTCTAATGCTAGCATTGATAGCAAAAGCCTTAATTGGAATGTCAAATTCGATATTTTTAGCATTTGGATTTTTTTGATAGTAGTCTTCAATAATTTGGTTTAAGTATTTTTTAATTATTTCGAAATTGTGTGGTTTCAATTTTTTTGAAATATTATGATTATCAACTGCATTGGCGTAATCTTTATTTTTAAATTGATAATTGTTAGCAATTGTATTAATTTGATTACCTTGTTTTTCAGTGGCAATATATGGCTTTGAAATATTAACTAAGGCATCACGTAAGAAGTTATAATTTAATCCTTGACTCGATGCTAAGATATTAATATCTTCTGGTGCTTGACTTAACCATATATCATCATTTTTTTCACTAAATCCATACTGATTAATTAAATTGTTGATTAGTGTTCTAAAAATATAACTTTCAGAGCTATTAATTTTTCTAACATTTAGATCTTCAGTTAGTTCATTTAATTTGACGCCATAATAAAGTTCGCTAAAAGTGCTGTTAAAATAGTGATCTTTAGCAATTGGGAGTAAATTATTGATAATCTTATTGTGCGGTTGATATTTCTTTACTTGTCGGCTATAACCAATGTTATATTCGGCATATTTCGTTAATATTTCTTGCTTTTGGTTAACATCTAGTGCATTAAAATTAAGAGACGATACAATGTTTTGTGAAAAAGCATTATACATTTGTGTTCCAAAAGTTGAAGTTGATATGGGTATAGAGTTATATTTAATAGTAATTTTTTCCAAGTCATTTTTATCTGGACGATAGTTTTTATTTCTAATTAAGTTTATTTCATTATTGGCGTTTGAGGAAATAAAATAATATGACGAATATAGTCTATTTTTGTAATTTGAAGCATAGTCAAATAATCAGCTTATTTGCTGTTTTATATTGCCATATTTTTTTACAATGTATTCATACGGTAGGCCATCAACAAAATTTGTGTATAGAAAAATATTTTTAAAGAAATCACTTAAATCTCTCTGTTCATTATTAATTGTGAAAAAATTCAAACTATCAGATTCAAAATCAAGTAATCTATTAAGATCAATATGATATGAATTTAAATATGAAATAAAATCATTGCTAAATAAATTTTCATTTTCACTAATTAATGATTTTTCATCTTCACTAAGTTCTAAGTTATGATCAGTTAGTCATTGGTTTCTGAAATTTTTGTCTAGTAAGGCAGTTTTAAGAATATTTAGCTTAAAATCGTTTGCACTAAGGAAGGTTTTATTTTCGAAATTGCCCTTGTAATCTATTCAAAATCCTTGGTTGCTATCAACTGTTATGCTAAAACCTTTACTATTAGCTAATGCCTTAAAAAAATCTGGATGATTAATTGAATTTTTATCGGATGAAGGAATGAATAAGTATGGTAAATTAAAGCCGTTTCCTTTATCTTTTTTAGGATAAAAAATATTCGGTTTTGGTTGATCTTCTGATTCATATGATACTTCATCAGTTAAGTCATTCGAAAATGTTTTAATTTCATTATTACTACTAATTTTTATTGATTTAGCATACTCAAATTGATAATTAAGCTCAGTTGGTTTAATAACAATGCTATCTCTAAAATCAATTTGTGGTTGTTGTTTGGTTTTTATTCTTAGCAGTTTTGATTCAGACATCAAGTTAATTTTTTGAATGTTATCAGAAGCAGAATTCGCTTGGTAAGTAGCTAAGTAATTATAATCATTAGCATAGTTAACATGGTCTATGAATGTTCTTTTTTCTTGATTAAAATTATTTTTTTCACAACTCACCACTACTAAGGGTGTTAGCACCATTAGTGGAATAATTAAATGTAAAAATGTTTTTTTCATATTTATTTCTCCTTCATTTGCTTATTTATGCGACATGCCCGTGAAAACTTAGCAATACGACTGTGAAAACAATAGCTAATGCGAAGATTGAAAAGGTTGTATAAAGTATTTTTGAACTTTGATTTCTGGCATGAATAAATTCGGGGATAAGTTCGAAAACTGACATAAAAACAATAATTGAACCACCCATAGCAAATAAAGCTGGGGTTACTCATTTAGTTAAATCAAATTGTCTTCCTAAAAATGCTCCAATAAACATAAATGGAATAATTAGTAAAAAAGTTAAAAAGTTATACAAAATAGCTTTTCCTTTTTTTTCTCCATATTGAATTTGACGATAGTAAACAATGATTACCTCAATAACAATGTGGATATTAAAAGAGATTAGAAGCGGAATGGCTGATCGATATCCAATTCCTCTTAGTGTGAGTGAATAAATTGAATATCCTATAAAAATACCATCAATAATCCGATGACTTAAAATCATTATTATGGCTAACCACGCAGCTTTTGGATTGTCCACATCCTTAATTGAAATAAGGTGATCTGAGTGCGAGTGCTCGGCGTGATCATTGTGAATATTTACATTTGATTTTTTTACGATTTTAACAAATAAAAATCTACCTAAAATTACCATAGACAATCCTATTAAGGAACTCAATCCTATGATAATAGCGGTTCATATATTAAACTCTAAATCACTATTAAATAAGTTGTGATTATTTTTCATTCTAGTAAATGCTTCTTGCAAAAATCCGACGGATCCAATCATTAAAAACATTCCAGCTGAAAAAGCATATAAATAAATATTGCCTTTATTAGATGATTTCATTTTAAAAGATGAAAGAATACCTAGAATAATTGTAGGAGCTACTAGCAAAATTGCTATGTATATCAAAAGATTAACAAATATACATAAATATAGATTTGGTATTATATCTGTACTAATAAACATTATCGTTTGACTCCTTCATATTTTTCAAATTATACATTATTTTTTTAATTTAACGCCAATAAAAAATGATAAAATTATATAAATTATGAAAAAAACAAGACTATATCCCTTAATGCTAATAGCACCATTTGCAGCGATTTTACCCGCTGCTATTTCATGTTCAGTAACGAAAAAAAGTGAAGATCAAGGCTATTTAGACATCAAAAAAATTTCGAGAGTTTATTTAAATCGGCTAAGTTTAGGCCAAATCGCATCACTTCATAATAATGAGAAGATTTTTTACTACTATGATGACAATGATAAAAAACAATATTTTGACTCAGCAGCGGTTGAAAATAATCAATTAATGCTTATAAAAAATCAAAATGAAAAAGTTAAATACAATTTGGACTTTCCTGTCAAGAGTTCATGAAAACAAATTTTAAGCCAATTTAATAACTTTAATATTATCGAAAGTAATGAACAAAGCAATATCGACGACTTTTTAAATGAATATACCTTTGATCAAATCGATACAGCAAATGGTTTTAATGATGAATGATTTTCAGTTTTAGCTGAAAAAAATCAACATGATTATAATCAATCAGGAGAACCTTATTTTTCTGATATTCAAACGATTATTTTCCGTTTTATTCGCGACATTGACATTAATTTTTCGATAATGAATCGAAGATTTATTGTTAATTCAGACCGTGAAAGAACACTATTTAGTTCATTATTTCAAACTCAGTATATTCAAGCAAAGGAATGATTGAAGCAAGATGACCAAAAGAAGTTATTTTTAGAACTGCTAGAACTTTATTTAAATAAGTTTAATGTTAATGTTAAGAAAATCATTGTCGATTGAAATAAGGCTAAAGTTAGAACATCATATTCAGGTGCAACTGATTATGTTGAATTTGAGATTGATGATATTCTGGATTGGAATAATAATTCAATCATGCCTCAAGGCAAAAAAGCAATTAAGTACTATATTAATAATTTCAGAAACTATAACACTGCTCAGAAATTTGGTGTTGGACAAAAGCTGGAAACTAAATACCCTTTGTTTACTGACTATATTTCCAATCCTCTTCTTTATATTAATGGTGGTAAATATTTAAATGTTGTTGATAATATTAACTATTTCATTAAGGGAGCGACCTCAATTGATTACTGAAATGCAAAAGGCTTGATGTATTTATTTTCAAATTTCAAAGATGAATTTTTCTACATTGAAGTTCCAAAAGACAAACAAAAAGTGGATAAAGAATATCAGATTGTTGATTTTAATTTTAACAATTACTTCAACACTAACCAATTAATTGAAGCGACCGTGAAAGTTACAAGATGGGATAATAGTTTTGAATACTTTACCTGAATAAGCTCAAATTTTGATGACCATGGCCACCGCTTAAAAGGGATGATTGTTAACAATGTCAAACCTGAAGATGTTCAAGTAAGTGATATCTTTAGTTATAAAAATAAAATTGAGGAGGCTCCAGAAGGAATTAAACTTAGTGATTTTATTAAAGTCAAAGATACTGACACAGCATTTCATATTTTACTTGAAAAAGCTGGAGAACATTTAGAGCAACTATTTTCATATTGAGATAATGATAGCCGTCGTAACTATGAAGCCGCAAAGTTAACCACTGATTCATTTCAAGTTAAAGTTTTGGCAGCTTATTTTAACAACTATCTACTAGCATATGCTTTAGAAAATGAAAAGGGTAAAATTCACAGTGGCGTAAAAAGAATTGATGTAAATGTTATTCCTGATCAATCACAGTTCGGAAGAGTATATTTGAGATTAGATTTTATGGGATTTGCTTCCGATAATGATTTAAAGTTTAAATCAGAAAATGAAAAAAAATATCAGTCGGTTTATCTATATTGAAATGGCTTCAAAGGTTACAGTCAACCGCTTAATAAACTATTTGAAGTTGATAGAATCGAGAGGGGAAAATAGCATGAAAAAGAAATTACTACTCGGCATATTACCACTTTTATCATCATTACCAATAATTGCTGTTAGCTGCAGTAGCCATATAAATGAAGATAAAGAACCAAAACTACATTTTGACAACGATGAAGATATTGAAAGCAACGAAAAGCAAGAAATTGAAATCAAAAGCCCATTACCTCAACAAATACTGAAATTATATAATGAAGATGCAACCGAACTTTTTAATAAAACTAAAGAAAATTATCGAAATTATCGTATTAAATATCTACCACTAAAAAGAAATGTTGAAATTCTTAGAAATAAATTAATTTCACTTGCAAGAGAGCAAAGTATTAAAAAAAATTCAGAGGCTGTTACAAAATTCTATGAAAAATGACTGAATAATGATCTTAAAACTCTAAGAGGTAACCCGTTTGGAATTTTTCTTTTCAAATACACATTAATTTTTCAAGATGTTGATGCCGTGCTGGCTGATACTAACTTAGTTTTTGAATCAAAAGAATTTATTAAGCATCTTGAAGTTATTGATAAAAGAACCTTAGGATTTGACATTAATTTAGGAGAAGTGCAAAGAAGTATTAATGCTGCTTGATTATTTCTAAAATCTCATATTTATGATCCATCAAGAATTACTAAAGCTGAAAATTTGAAAAATATAAACATTGATTCTGATAAAAACTCGCATAACCATTCACACGCTATTATAAATTTAACGTATGAAATGGGGCTATGACATGAAGAATTAATGAAGCACAATGCCAAGCAACTTAAGGATTTCAAATCAGAATTTGAGAAAATACTTCCTAATATTGTTGATAATGTTAACCACATTGAATATGAAAATAACTTTAATAAAATCTATGAAATTTTATCAGGAGATAATAGTTGAAATAATAAATTCAATTTATTAAAAAAATCATTTCAAGATGATGGCAGAACTCTTTTACTAAAAATCAAGGATCTTTTAGAGCAAATTGCTAAAAAAGATAATTTGTTAAATGACATTTCACTACCATTATAAAAAAATCAAGAGAAGGTTAATTTTCCCTCTCTTGGTTTTTATTAAATATTTAGAAATAAATTTGTACTTTCCATTACTTCAATTTTTTCATAATTATCAGAAAATATATCATTATCACTATTTAATATAAATGTGATTTTGTATTTGAAATTCACGTTAAATCTTTTATCATCTTCAACCAAGGTCATATTTATTTTTACTGGTTCAATAAATATTCCCTCTATTATCAATAATTCCTTATGTGTAAGAGGTTCCTCTAAAATTGTATCTTTTTTTAGTTTCTTTATTGCCAAATCAAGACCATCATGTTTGAATAATCAAAAAGAATATTTCCCCTTAAGATCATAACCATTAGAGCTTCTTTTAAAGACGTCTCATCTTTCAAATTTGAAGTATTGTATAATATCATCACTTATTTCAAGTTCATTTGTGCCCTTATCAACAGATTTTTTTAAATATTGTTCCTTATATAAATTTTCTAATGTTTTTTTAAAAAGATTATTAAATATATCATTGATTAATAAAAATCTTTTACCATAATCTTTAAAAATGTCATTATCTTTTATTTTTAAAAATCCTGTTATATTTTCATTTTTGGTGTTCATACTCATAATTGTTTGATCATTATGTTCATATGATACCCTGTATGATAAAAATAGGGTTCCAGTTAAGTCATTTGATTTTACTTCAACAATATCAAGTGAAAAATCCCCATTACCGCCAAGATACTTATTTTTTATTTCATTATATTGAGGTCTATCAAAGAAATAATTAATGATAGTCTTATCTGTGTTTCATTTAGATTTGTAAATTGATGCAAACGTTCTAAGATTAATTGAACTTATATTAACTTTTTGTTCTTCCAAAATATAATCCAATACTTCTTTTGCATTTACGCTTTTCAGGTTTTTAACTAATATTCTATTTTGCTTAATTTCCGCAGTATATGATTTCTCTTGTTCATTAAGCTCTTTGGTTTTGTAATTAAAACTAAAATCTAATGAAAGAGAGCCACGAATAAAAGTTATACTTTTTATTTTTGCTAAATTTTTTTTATGAAGGTCATTAATTAAAACATTGTTATATTTGATATCTATATATTTTAAAATTTCTGATTCCTCAAGATTTTTTAAATCATCGATATTTTTAAGATTTTCAATTAAATTATTTTTGTTTATTGACGCATCAATATTTGTTGTTGTGCTTATAATAATTTTTCTAAAATCCGTTATCTTAGATTCCTTTATTGAGAATTCTCTATTTTCAAATAATCCGTCAATTGACAATAATATTTCTCCAGTTAAATCATTGAATTTTAATATTTTAATATTTTTAATTTGAATTTTACTTGATGAAGTATTTTTAAAATTTTCTAAATTAAGTGAAATAGGCTTGTTTTTGTCTAATCTTATGAGAGAAATAACCTCGTCTATTTGGTCTTTATTCAAATTTATAGGACCCAATGGTTTAGCATCTTCTTTTTTTGATATCATCTTGGTCAGGTCTAGGAAGTGGCATAGGTTTTTTGTTTTCTTCGCCTTTGTCTTCATCTCTTTTTTGATTATTTTTATCATTTTTTTCATCTTCTGGGATTGGTTTTGGTGCCGGAGATGGATTAAGATCTTCTTTTTTGTCATCCATATCAGGTTTTTGGTCTTGATTATGATTCTGATCACCTTTGTCATTAGCATCCATATCAGATTTTCTATCGTCATCATTATTTTTTTGATCATCTGGCATTGGACTTGGTTTGGCATTTTCATTATCTTTTGCCGAATCATTTTTTTCTTTATCAGCATCTCCATCCATATCAGATTTTTGACCATCACTATTATTTTTATCATCATCTGGTGCTGGAGATGGATTAGTGTTTTCATCTTTCTTATCTATATTAGGCTTAGGATTTGAATCCATTTCCTCTTTATCTTTGCCTTGGCCATTGTTCATATCATGTTTTTTGCTATCATCATCTTGTTTTCCATCATCTGGATTTGGAGATGGCGAAGAGTTATCTTCTTTTTTATCTGTGTTAGGTTTTGGTGGCATTTTATTGTCATTTTTTTCTTTATCACTATCAATATTAGTATTTGGATTTTTGTTGTTATTGGTATTTTTATTATCATCTAGCTTTGGAGATGGATTTGTGCTTTGATCTGCTTGTGAATTATCATTTTTATTAGGATCTTTGCCTGCATCGGTTTTATTAGTTCCATTTTCCTTATCATTAGGATCTTTTTCCTTTTTGCCATTTGAATTATTTGGAACAATACATGAAACAGCTATCATTGAAGATAGACTTATTGCAATGGGTGTTAGTACATATAGTGCTTTTTTTGATTTTTTTCATAATTATTTACCCTTACTATTTTGGTAAAATGTTTACCTTTATTTTCTTGTATACATATATATTTTATAATTATTATTACCAAAAATGAAAGATATTGCTTGTCAATAGATTGGAAATTTGCTTCTTAATTCAGGAATTAAAAATTTATATAAAAACTTGGCATTAACCAAGTTTATCCACTGTTGAGGTAATAGTTTTTTTCTGAGTAACAACAATTTCCTCTGTTGCTTTAGAATTAACATTGTTTGCATTGTAAACGAAATATTTTATATCATATACAAAGTCAACTGTTATAGTTGTATTATCTTTGTTAATTCTTATATTTGAAACCTCTTTTGGTTTAATTTGTAGTAAAGAAAATATAATTTTATCTTTATTTGAGACGGGATCTTTTATTATGCCATTATCGAAGTTTAAGTTACCTTGAATTTTTCTTCCTTTATATCTAAATTCTCAAAATGAATTTGTGTCATCTAAAGTAAATCTATCACGATCTTTATTATCGATTTCGGTGATTACATTTCAGTCATTTGAAAAACCAAAATATTTTTTTAGATCCTCGGGACTCACTATTTTTACACCATCTATATCATTATTATTATATTGATTGTATAGATTTTTCAAATTATTTTTAAATTCTTTATTGGTAATGTCCGTAATTTCTATGTTGAAATCTTTTTTAATATCCAAATCATCTCTTGCGGTAGGGAAATTATTTACTTTAATATTTTTTGTATTTGATCTATCTTTTACATCATTTAAATCATAAGTAACATAATAAGAAATTAGAAGACTTCCTTCAATGTCATTTGATTTAACATTATCAATTTCTATAGATAAACCACCTTTTTTTTGAAAATATTTAAGATTTTCAGTTGCATCAAAATCGAAAAAAGTACTTACAATAGAATTTTTTGCCGAGTTTGATCTTCCTTCAAAAACGGAAGCAAAAAAAGTCTTGTCATAATTATTTTTTATAACTATTTTTCTATCTAGAAGATAATTTAAAATGTCTTTATTTGTAACTGAATCACTAGGGAGAATAACTCTTGTTCCACTAATTAATATTTTTTTTGTTTTTTGCTCTTCGCTATTTTCTTTTATTTTGTATGAATAGTTGAATGCAAATGTTGCATTATTGTTTCTTCTGTTTAAACTTATGAAATCTAAATCAATTATTTTATTACTAAATAAATCATTTAAATAAACTCCATTTGACATAATATTTAAATAATTTAATACTTCTTGACCTCTTAATGAATAAAGATCATTAATATTTTTATTATTTTCTATTAATGTATTTTTATTTAACGAGATTTTGAAAAATTTAAAACTTTCAAGTTTTTTGTGATTATGAAAATCACTTATTAAATAATTATTAAAACTAAAATTTTTTTCATTGTATAACCCTTGAACCGAGATAGAAAGACTACCCTCTAAATCATTATACGCATCAGCATAAACTTTCTCTATTTTTATGTTATTAGCTTGTTTTAACACTAATTTGTTCAAATTCTCCGATACTAATAGATTTTTGTCTAATTCAAAAATATTTACTACTTCAGCTTTTTGATCCTTATCTAACATAATTACTTCAGAATCTTTTTTATCATCCATGTCAGGATTTGGATCTGGAGTTGGGCTAGGTTCTGGATTTGGCTTTGGGGCTGGCTCAGGATTTGGTGTCGGATCTGGCATTGGACTTGGTTCGGGTTTTGGGTTAGGATCTGGCATTGGTTCTGGAGTTGGCGCTGGACTAGGATTTGGATCTGGTTTAGGATCATCTGGCTTTGGGTCGGGCTTTGGTTGCTTGTCTGTATTGTTGCATGCTGCTGCAACTAATGGTACAGTTAGTACACTAGCGATTGAACCAATTGAAATCATTATCTTTGTGAGTTTTTTCATATTAATTTCCTTTCATGTTTTCTTCAAATTTATAAATTAATTTTTAAACCTTTTATATTAATATTTTACAATTTTTGTTTTTCTTTGGGCGGCTTAATTTGCAATTTAAAAGGTTGTGGCTATAAATTATAAAAAAAAATTTATATTTTTTTCAATTAATATAAAAAAAACAAAACACGCATTAACTAAAATAAATTAATGCTACATTTTTTATAATTATTTATTTTTTAAAAAACCAAGTTAATTTTCTTTTTTATCTATATCGCCAAAATAAATGTCTAATCCAACATTATTGGCGACAAATCTTTTTCACACCTTAATCGCTTCATCACGACTTTTATACTCTTTAAGCTCTCCCACTCTTTGGCCGTTTGTATTATCTCACTTATTAAACAAGTATTTAGGATACCATTCTCTTTCATCTCTAAATGCCCTATCATATCAAAATTCAATCTTATCAACCGCATAAGTGTTTGTCGCAATTGCAAGTGGCATCAAAAACTCATTTAATAGCTTTATCATTCGATTAAATCTCCAAGCTGGGTCATATTCAGCTGCAAAGTCCGCTAAATCGAAAAAGAATTTTTCGTCATCTTTAAATTCTAAAAACATACTTCTCGTCTTTCCTAAAAATTGAAAAGTATTCTTCATTACATTTTTTAAAGCCTCTTTTGTCTCATCACTAAATTGTTCATTTAATGACCTATCACTTAATCTTAAATCCCTTTTTAGCAAATCAATTAAGCTAAAATAATCACCCAAAAATTCATCCATAACATTAATGTTTCGGGCCTTATGTCCATCTTTTTTAACTAAGCTAAAATCTAATCAAAAATCGGCATTTAAATCACTAATAAAATTTTTATCATTATCACTTAAACGTTTAAAATCACTAGTGTTTTGCCTTTGATGAGAAAAATAACGCAAATTACCTACTCAGTTTTCAAAGCTTATTCTAGTTTTTGCTGCTTTTTTTCTTGTTTCAAAGTGTTCTTCAGCATTGTTGAAATAACCAATCTTATCTGTTGATATTGTTTTGCCATATTTTTGTCGATAAGACGCGTCATATGCTAAGAAGTCATTATTAATAATCTCTCATTGCTTCTTAGCCTCTTCAAAGCGCTTATTAGCTTCTTGTGTGCTAATAATGCGATTATTAATCTCTAGCGCACCAATATTAAGCACATAGCCCACAAACTTATCAGCAGCCTTGCCCTCCGTAAAAAGCGGCTTAGGCATCTCAGTTAAGCTTGAAGTTCAATAATAGCTCTCATTTCTGCTCTCAATTTGTTTATCATTTTCTTTTTTATCACCACTATTATTGCCGCCATCACCATTTTTTTGTGGAGTTTCTGGGCTAGGTTCTGGATTAGAAATTTTTCCCTGACTGTCAGATTTTTCTTTTTCAGACATTGAATTTTGATTTGGACTCTCATTTTCTTTATTTTTGCTAGGATCATTACTATTATCATTATTATTGCTATTATTATTGGGTATAACACATGACAAAGTGCTAGCAGCAGATAAAATTAGTGCACTTGGAATTAGAAAAGATATTATTTTTTTACTTTTTTCATATTTTAACCTTATTTATTTTTTGATTTTATTTATTAAATTATATATATTATCTTAAGGTAAAAATTAATTTAAAAAAATCCCCCATTTGGAGATTTTATTAAATGTATTTTTCTGGGTGTTCTTTTTTCATTTTAGAGATAAATTCTTCTTTATCTAAATCACCATATTTTTTCATTAATTCACAGCATTCTAAATATTCATGTTCTGCTCACTTAATATCTTCAAAGCCAGTTACTTGTGTTTGATTTTTGCCTTTGAATTCTTTATATGTTGAAAAGAAGTTTCTTACCTTCACAAGCCACATTTGATCAATATCATTTAAACTCTTAATGTGATCCAAACGATAATCATCGGCATGAACAGCAATTAGTTTTGTATCAGTTTCTCCTGAATCAATCATCTTCATTGCTCCCACTACTCTAGCATTTAGTGCTGTGCCAGGTAGAAATGTTTCTGGTGAGTAAACTAAAACATCAAGTTCATCGCCATCTCAATCAAGAGCTTCAGAGATATATCCATAGTTAGCGGGATAAGTAAATTCTCCTCTTAAAATTCTATCCACTTTTATCTTTTTGCTTTTACGATCATATTCATATTTAATGCTTGAATTTTTACTAATTTCAATATTTACTTCAATATTTTTCATAAATGTAATTTTAACATTTTTATAGTTGTTTCTCTTTGATTTCTTAATTTTTTCTTAATTTAAATTATTAGACAAAAAAAGTAAATAAACTATGAATTAGGAGAGAAAAATGAAAATTTATTTATATGGAAAAATTGTGCATGTAAGCACTAACTATTTAATATTGGATCACAATGGCGAAGGAGAGCTTATTTATGTTCCTGATATTCAAAGATTTAAAAAAGAAGAGGTAAAAAAGATCTTTATTTCAGATGTGGTAAATGAATATACAAAAATCACATATGGATTTGATTGCTTTAAAGAACTGGTTATTTTTGAAGATTTAATTGCGCTACAGGGTCTTGGACCAAAAACCGCAATTAGCTTACTAAATTTAGGATGAGAAAATGTAATTAATTACATCGCTAATGATGATAGAAAAGCACTGATGGAAGTTTCTTATGTGAATCAAAAATTAGCAAACAATATTATTTTTGCATACCGAGATAAATATCAAAAATTTATTTCAAAATTGACAGATGAAGAAATTTCTAAATTTAATGGCAAGGTCGCTAATAGCAGCAATACCAAAGAATTTGAGGACACAATGAAAATGTTGGGATTCAAGTCACAACAAATTAAATACGCACTTGAAAATATGAGCATTACAGAAAATATCGAAGAAAGTGTTGAAAGGGCCATTAAAATTATAGGAAACAAGATTAATGAAGCAAGAGTTTAGAATTGATTCATTTGACAAATTTATCGGACAAAATAAAATTACAAGTATTCTAAAAATAATGATATCATCAGCGAATGAACAGCATTCGATGATTGATCATATACTATTTTATGGTCCTCCCGGACTAGGCAAAACTAGTTTAGCAAAAATTATTGCCAATGAATTTAAAACTAATATTATTTATGTTCAAGGACCAATGATTGAAAAGAAAAGCGACATTTTAACAATCTTTTCTTCTGCTCAAGAAAACGACATAATATTTATTGACGAGATTCACGCCATGAATAAAAATGTTGAGGAATTATTTTATTCAGCAATGGAAGATTTTGCCATTGATATTGCCTTAGGGGTTGATGGAAATAAAAAAATTATGCGCTTAAAACTAAAAAAATTTTCTTTAATCGCTGCAACAACAAAATTTAACTTACTTTCAAAACCACTAAAAGACCGTTTCGGATACATCGGAAAATTACAACCGTATTCTAATCAAGAAATCGAAAAAATTATTAAGCAATCTGCCTCTGCTAATTCAATTAAGATTGACAAAGAAGCAATTGAATACATAGCAAAACATTCACGTCAAACTCCAAGAATTGCTAATAATTTACTAAAAAGGGTCAACGATTTTTGTATTTATGAAAAGCAAAAAATTATAACAATTGACATTGTCAAGTCAGCGTTTGACTATTTAGATGTATATTTATATGGTTTGTATTTGCCACAAATTGAGTATTTGAAAACACTCAATAAAACTTTTTATAATAAATATGCTTCTTTAGATTCGATTTCATCGATTATTAAAGATGATAGAAGTTCAATTTTAAGTGAAATTGAACCCTTACTTTTGATTTATAAACTAATAGAAAAGTCCTCACGGGGACGGCGGATAACAAACGCTGGAATTAAATATTTAGAAGAGCAAAAACTTATTTAAAAAAAAGAATAATAGTTTTAGTATAATTATATGCTATGAAAAAGGCAAAATTTATTAATAATAAGTTTAGATGATTTTTAAACATAATTTTTATAATTATCATGATATTGGCAACTGTTTTTGGTAGTATTTTTTATCTAGGACCTAAATTAAGTAACCAAACTGTAGATAAAGTATCAAATGCTAAAATCGGTTTAAGAATTCAAGCTAATAGTGTTAACAATCGAAATATTATTACCAATTCACGTGATATTATAAATTTAACACAGAAATATCTTCAAAGCAAAAATAGTGCTTTAGCATCCGCTTATTCTTTTAAATTACTATCAGATTCATTGGTATCTGTTACAGGCAATGATGTTAAAAGCGACGAACAACTTAATCAACTAATTTCGAGTTTAGTTAATAAACCATATCTAACAATTACCGATGAAAAAGGTAATCCGTTATTTTATAAAGGTTTATTTATATCCCAGACTCCTAATCCAAATAATCCCAACCAAATTACTAAAACACTACAAGATTTTATTAACGATGGACCAGAAGATTATACTGTTAATCTACTAGAAAATCCAGCTACAACTTATAATAGAGGTGGTGTTAGACAAAGAATTCAAGTTAAATTAGATAGAATAGGTTGAGAACAATTTATTCAATTATCTAATGCATATTTTTTTAGAAATATTATCAATAATAATAACAACGGTAATCCAAATGATCCATCATTGAAAGTTTATTTCTGATTAAACTTGCATGATTTTATTAAAGAAGCAAAGGAAAAATTTCCTGAAGATTGAAAAAAATCGGGAGAAAATCCAGTTAATTTTGCTTACATTAACAACAGTGTTAATTCGGAAGAAAAACGAGATGAAAATAATAGAGTCATTGAAGTAAAACCTCCGGTTTTGAAACTAAATGAAATCAATGCTAGACAATATTTAATCAGTAGTGAAAATCCAGCAGCTCTGCTATCGCCTGATAAAAGTGAATCTTCGTTTTATTTAATCAATAGAAATGAGCATGGACTAACTGATGAGGCCATTGCCGATTCAATTAATTATTCATACCTACCTTTTAACTTCATAAAAGAATACAGTTATTTCAATGTTAATCAAAGTAACCACAAAAATAGTTATTTAATTGTAATTGCAATTTTATTCTCATTATTTGCTTTATTCTTGATATCAAAATATAGACTATTAGGTTTTATATCAATAATATCTTTAGGTTTCTTCATTTTCGTGTTTCTGTCAATAATCACGGCATTTAATATTTCAATAACACCAATTATTGCTTTTGCTGTAATATTCATGATATTTGTAGTCTTTGAGCTTATTCATAATAAATTATCAATTTTTAAAAAAGAAGTTAATGAAGGTTCAAATGCTAACAAAGCTATTAACAAATTAGCAAAACATGGATTCATTGTTGGGCTTGATAGTGTGGCGATTTTAATTATTAGTTCAATAATTGCTATATTTATTAGTTTTCTTTATGTTAACACGCTTGGCATTATAATTTTTATTGGATCATTACTGGCGTTATTTATTACGGTTATAATTAATACTGTAATGCTTAAGAGTATTGTCAAAACTGAAACATTTGACAAAAACTCTGCCCCACTAGTTTACAAGAACCAGAAAATGTATACTTTTATATCAAAATTTGATCTTATCTCGAAATCTAAATATTTCACAATAATTTTTGCAGCCATTGCTATTTTGGCAGTTGTTATCTGAGGAATTGTAGCGGGAGTAAAAGGTTCTCCATTAAATGGGTTAAATTTAGACAATGAAGTTAAATATCATTACTACTACACTCTTGGAAGCGGACTAAATAATAACTTATCTTTAACTTCAGCACAAGAGATTGCAAATTATATTACTAAAATGAATCCTCAAGTTCAGGCTAATGTTCTACTTCAAAATATGTCAAATCTTGTTGGATCAGAAGTTTATCTTGTTGAAGTTTGATCAAATTCAAATATTTCAGGTTTAATAAATTCAACAAATTTACCACATGCTGTTGAATTGCTAGAAAAATCCATGAATGAAATTAGAATCTTAGATTTAGGAGTTAATATTGGCTTTTTAATAGCTGTTATAGTTGCTTCTTTATCGCTAGTATTCGTATACTTTAGCATGAGATTTTCACTACTATCAGGAGTAATTCTACTAGTCAAAGAAGCATTTATTGTTATTCTCGTTATGCTATTTACAATTATTACATACACTAATATCAATAATAGTATTTTTGGAACGATGGTACTACTAACAATGTTAAATGTTGTTGATTCTGCAATAAGTTCACAAAGAATAAAAGAAGAATTCAAAAAAGATTTAAACACTAAGAACTTTATTTACGAAAAAGAAAAAATTGATGAATTATTTAAGATTTATGTACAAGATGTTTTCTTTAGACAAATGTTAAATATTTTTGTGGCAATTGCCCTAATGTCAGCTGTCTTGCCTCTAATTACCAATTTAAATCCTACTTTTATTCTAAGTCTAGGTTTCGGCATTATTTCTGTAAGTTTAATAAACATATTTTTAATACCTAATATTTGAAGATTGTTATATATTAAGAAATACGAAATTAAGAAAAATAGAATAAAAAATAACTATTGAAAAACCGAAGAAATAGAAGAACAAACTTTTATTGGCATAAATGATTTTTCAATTTAGTCTAAAAGGGGTTTAAATGTTTAAAAGACTAAAAGGAACAAAAGATATTTTTAAAAAAGAAGCACTAATTTTAGAATATATTAAGGCTTCCTTTTTTAAAATTGCTAGAAATTATAACTTTGACTTTATCGAAACACCAATAATTGAAGATATTAATTTATTTATTAGATCCTCAGGAGAAATGAGTGATATCGTCTCAAAAGAGATGTACCATTTCAAAGATAACGGTGGCAAAGAAATTGCCCTAAGACCAGAAGGTACTGCTTCAGCAATTAGAGCATATGTTGAAAATAAAATTAACAATCTAGAAAATAGTAAATTATTTTACTTTGGACCAATGTTTAGACATGAACGCCCCCAAAAAGGGCGTTTCCGTCAGTTTAACCAAGGCGGTGTTGAAATCATTGAAAATAGAAGCATTAATACTAATTTTGAAATTATTAAACTAGCGCAAGATTTTCTACATTCACTTAGAATTGAAGATTTTATTTTAGAAATCAATAATCTTGGTTCAACTAAAACTCGAATTAAATACCTTCAGGTTCTAAAAGATTATTTTTCAGCACATGCCGATCAGTTATCAGATATCTCGAAGCAAAGAATGCAAAAAAATGTTTTGAGAATTTTAGATGATAAAGAAGAATCACAAAAAGATTTTGTAAAAAATGCTCCAAAATTAATAGACTATCTTTCTGAAGATGAGCTAAGAGACTTTAATAGCCTTTTAAAAAAACTTGATGATTTTGAAATTAAATATACACTCAACCCATATCTAGTCCGGGGTTTAGATTATTATAATGATGTTGTTTTTGAATTTGTATCAAATTCTGCGGCGCTAGGTAGTAAATCAACAATCTTGGGCGGAGGAAGATATGATGGAATGATAAGTTCTTTTGGTGGGCCTAACTTAGACTCAATTGGTTTTGCCTTCGGTGTTGAAAGACTAATGGAAATTATTAGTTATAATTTTGAAAAATATCCAGAATTAGATGAAGAAAATCTAGTTTTAATTGCCTTTTTAAATAATGAAGAAGAAAATGAAATTCTTAAAATTGCCTATGATTTAAGAAAATCATTTCAAGTTAAATTGATTAATAGTAAAATTAGCATTAAGCAATTATTTAAATTACAATATAAATATAAACCTAGATATTTAATTTTTAAAGAATTAAATTTTAAGGATAATGAAATTAAAGTCAAAACCTTCAATGCTGAAAAAAACATTGTTTATAGAGGAAATGATGATTTTAAAAAACAAGTTGAGAAATTGGAGTAGAAAATGAAAAAATATTACTGCGGAGAAATAAACCTATCGAATTTAAATCAAGAAGTTGAACTTTTTGGTTGAATTGCCAACAAACGAAAATTTAAGCAGCAAACTTTTATGGATCTGCGTGACTCTAGCGGTCTTGTTCAACTAGTATTAGAAAATATATCTGATCCTAAGTTAACAAAGGAAAGTTGCTTAAAAGTAAAAGGAATTGTAAAAAAAAGAATTGAGGCAAATTTAGCAATAAAATCAGGAGAAATTGAAATATATGTCTCAAGTTACGAAATTTTAAATTCTTCAAAGCAAATTCCTTTTGAAATCGGCAACAAAAATATTAATAATCCGAATGAAGATTTAAGATTAGAATATCGATTTTTAGATTTAAGAGAAGAAAAAATGTTGTCAAATCTAAAACTAAGACACCAACTAAATTTGGCAATTAGAAACTTCTTTGATAAACATGGATTTATTGAAGTTGAAACTCCAATACTTGCAAAATCAACACCTGAAGGAGCAAGAGATTATTTAGTTCCAACAAGAAGAAAAGGTAAGTTTTTTGCCCTGCCACAATCGCCTCAACTATTTAAACAACTTTTGATGGCTTCTGGAGTGGAAAAATATTTCCAAATTGCTAGAGTATTTCGGGATGAAGATCTAAGAAAAGATAGACAACCTGAATTTACTCAACTTGACATCGAAATGTCATTTAGCAACCAAGAAGAATTATTTAATTTATGTGAGCAAATGTGAAAAGAAATCCTATTGCCGCTTGGATATGAAATTAAAACTCCTTTTCCAAGAATGGACTTTGATTACTCAATGAATCATTATGGAAATGACAAGCCTGATACAAGATTTGAATTTTTAATTCAAGATTACAGTAGTGAACTTGGCAAAGAATATAAAAATGAATTTGTTAAGGCAATAGTTTTTGACCGTGATATTACTGAGCATATTAAAATAATTAATGAGATTTTCAAAAAGAATAATGGTACAACTTTAGACATTATTGATATAAACAATTCTAAGAACAAGGTCGCAAATTTTTTTAAAGATAAATGCGAGGAAATTAAAAAATTCACAACTCCATTTGCTATTATTTCGGCAAATAATGACAATGAAGATGCTTTAAAATCATTGGGTGCAATTAGAACAACTTTAAATGAAATTTATTCTTTAGCTGACAGTAGCAAACTTAATTTCGTCTGAATTGTTAATTGACCAATGTTTGAATTTGATAAAGAAACTAAAACCTATGCACCAGCACACCATGCCTTCACTCAATTTGATGAAAAAACTATCAAATATTTAGAAACTGGAGAATATGAAAAAGTAAGGGCAAAATCATATGATTTAGTTTTAAATGGTTTTGAGTTAGGCTCAGGTTCAATAAGAATTCATGATCCATTAATTCAGAAGAAAATGTTTGATATTCTTAAAATCTCTGAAAAAGAACAAAAAAATCGTTTTGGTTTTTTCTTGAAATCATTTGACTATGGTTTGCCGCCACACAATGGTATAGCATTTGGAATTGAAAGAGTATTAATGATTTTAACTAATTCTAAATCAATTAGAGATGTTATTGCATTTCCTAAAAACGCAAAAGGAATTGATTTGCTTACAAATGCGCCATCTGATGTTACAATAGAACAATTAGATGAATATGGTCTTTCAATTAAAAAATAAAAATAAAAAGGAGAAAAAATGGGAGCGATTACAATAATTATCATTGTCTTTTTAATGATTGTTTCATTTGCAATTGTCGGAATTTCTTTTATGATGGCCCCGGATTCAAATAGTTTTAGTGGAGCTTTAGTCGGAAGCAATGACTTAGATTTATTTAAGGTTTCAAAAGAAAGAGGCATTAAAAAAGTTTTAAAGTGATCAATGATTACTTTAGGAATTTTATTGTTTGTTTTATCTCTATCACTAAGAATCATTATTCAAAGAGGTTAAAATATATGACATATACAAATGATAAACAAAATGACAAAAATAGTGAAATATCAAAACAGAAAGTTCTAGATTTAATTTCTGAAAAAAGAGAATTATCTTTTGTTCAGATTGCGAGGATTTTAAGAATTCCACCACAACTAAATAACAAATTAACTACTCAAATAAACGAATTAATTAAAGAAAATTTAATTGAAGAAAATCGTGATAAAAAATATATTCCTATTTACTTTTTATTTGAACTTGAAGGAACAATTTCAATAACAAATAAACGTCTAGGGTTTTTGGATTTTGAGATTAATTCAGAATCTAAAAGCGCTTTTTTAAATTCTAAACAACTAAGATCGGCTTTAGATGGTGATCTAGTTTTAGCAAAAATATACTACTACTATGACAATGAAGGAAATAAGCTATACAAGGCGAATCTTATCAAAGTATTAAAACATAATAAAAAAATTGTGATAGGAACAATTAATAGATTTAATAATAAATTATATTTTAATGCTTTTGATGATCGTAATAAGGCAAATTTTTCACTAGTAAATGATAAAAATATTCCGAGTGAAATATTGACGACTGATCTTGTTAGTTGCGAGGTTCTTGAACCTGATTTAGATTATGTTAAAGTTTCATTTAAAAGGAAAATTTCTAGCTTAAACAATGAAGATTATAATATTGAGAAGATCATGGCTTCACATGACGTATCAAAGGAATTTGATTTAGATGTTTTAGAATATACTAAAACTTTGCCAACTGAAGTCAGCGAATCAGAGATTTCTTCAAGAGTCGATTTGCGTAATTTAATGACTGTAACCATCGATGGTCTTGACACCAAAGATTTTGATGATGCAATTTCATGTTATAAATTAGAGAATGGTAATTGGAAATTATTTATTCATATTGCTGATGTTTCATACTATGTTAAAGAAGGCGATCCAATTGACAATGAAGCTCTAGCAAGGGGTACAAGTATTTATTTACCTGATAAAGTAATTCCAATGCTACCTTTTGAGCTATCAAATGGTATTTGTTCACTTAATCCTAATGTTCTAAGAAATTGCATAACACTTGAAACTGAACTTGATGACAACGGAAATAATATTGATTCAAAAATTTATGCAAGTGTTATCGAATCAAATTATCGTTTAACATATGACCATGTTAACCAATATTTTAAAAATCAAATTGAAATTCCTGTTGATGTGTCTAAACTACTGGATTCTTCAAGACAAGTTGCTCAAATTTTGAAAGCAAAAAAAGAATCACAAGGTTATGTTGATTTTGAAATAAAAGAATCAAAAGTTATTATGAAAGATAATAAAGTTGTTGATATTGTGGTTAAAGAAGAAGGTGAAAGTGAAAAACTAATTGAACATTTTATGATTCACGCTAACGAAACTGTTGCTGAAATTATGATTGCGAATAAAATTCCGTCAATTTTTAGAGTTCATGATAAACCATCTGATGATAAACTATATGCCTTACAAGAATTACTAAATTTCAGTAATATGAAAGATATTGCTGTTCCTCGGGATGGTGATCCCAGATCATTTGCGGAAATGATCGAAAAAATCAAAAGCAAATCATTTGATGATTATTTAAAAATGGCAATGCTAAAAACAATGCAAAAAGCCATATATTCATCAAAAAATATTGGTCACTTTGGTTTAGGCTCAAAGGCATATTCACACTTTACGAGTCCAATTAGAAGATATCCTGATCTACTGCTTCACCGTTTAATTAGAAATTATATATTTATGTCAAAACCACTTAATGAGGATGGAAGCAAAATTCTAACAACAAAAATTGAAGAAATTGCGACAAGAAATTCAGAATCTGAAAAAATAGCAATGACAGTCGAAAGAGATATTGTTGACATCAGAAAAGCAGAGTTTTTTGATAAATTAATTAATCAGGAATTTGAAGCTACATTGACTAATATTGAAAAATTTGGGACATTCTTCAATATTGAAAAATATCAAACTAGTGTTTTAATACGATTTGAAAATATGGATGGTAATGTTGTTAAAGTTAACGACTTTCTGGCAAGGGGGAATAGCATCGCCTTAAATGTCGGAAAAAAATACAAAATTAGAATCACATCAATTGATCGTGAAAAAGGAAATATTAATGCCATGTTAGCGTAACATTGCATTTTTTTTGTACAATTATATTATGTCAAAATTGATCATTAAAAATAAATTCGCCAAATCCGATTATGAACTTGATAATCGTTATGAGTGTGGAATCGAACTGCTAGGATGAGAAGTTAAGAGTTTACGCGCGGCTAATGCTAAACTTGACAATGCTTTTTGTTCAATTAGTTCAAAAAATGAACTTTGGCTCAATAACTTAAATATTGCACAATATATGCATGTGAAGGGTGATTCATATCGAACAAGAAAACTGCTAATGCATAAGAGCGAAATCTTGCGCCTAAGAAATAAACAAGAGCGTTTAGCAATGATTTTAATTCCACTAACAATTTATTGGAAAGATAATCACATCAAAGTTGAAATTGCTTTGGCAAAAAAATTGAAAAAATTTGACAAACGTGAAAAAATTAAAGAAGAAGAAATCAAGAAAAGAACTAAATTAATCTATTAGGGGATGTAAAGGCTTCGACATATATTAATGCTATTAAACTTCAGTGGTCTTGTAAACCTAAATACTTCTAGGCTTTTTAAGCGCAGAACAAAAAAACCAAAAAGCATCATTTGTTAACCCAATGATGTTGTCAAATCCAGTTTACGCATACTAGTTAAATTGGTCGATTAGTAAATAGCTCGGTTTACTAAAATCGTTGAGAGCTTGGTAGTAAAATTTTAACCGCCTTTACTATGACATTTAGGTTAATCGGCAAATAGAATTTGTTAGTTAATATATTTTGCTTAAATCATTAACTGAATAAACTTGTAAACGTTTAATAGCAGCGATGTGTGGACCGGGGTTCGATTCCCCGCATCTCCACCATTTTTTATTTAAATTAAATTATTATTTAAAAATATTATTTACGATTATAATAAATAGTATATATAAAAAATAGGAGGAATGAAATGCCAGTTCGTTTAGTTGTAAACCACGATGATGGTTGGGCTGTAAAAAATCCAAAAGGAAAAAAAGCATTAAAAATTTTTAAAACTCAAAAAGAAGCGGTAGACTATGCTAAATCTCTTAAAGATACCACTTCTGTAAATGTCCAAAGTAAAACAGGTGCTTTTAGAAAATTCACAAGTTAAATATGTATAAAATTTTAGATGGAAAAAAATTAGCTTCAGAGATCAAAGAAGAAATTAGTGAAATTATTAGTAATTTAAATAATGACGATATACCAACTTTAGGAATACTACAGGTTGGAGATTTGGCTGAGTCAAATATATATATTAGACATAAGTTAGGTGTTGCCAAAGAAATTGGCATGAGAACTATTTTAATTAAGTTAGAAGAAAATGCTAATGAGAATCAGATAATTTCTGCTATTGAGGATTTGAAGCAAAAAAGTGACGGTTTCATTATTCAGCTGCCAATGCAAACTAACCAAATTAATGATGTACATAAAATTCTAGATTTAATTCCTAAATCTCAAGACATTGATGGTTTGACTTCAGCTAATAGTGATGTTGATTATCAGCTTACAGATAGCTTTTTACCCGCCACGGCATTAGGAATTATAATTTTATTAAAACATTATAATATTCCTCTAGTTAATCAAAACATTGCAGTCGTTGGACAAAGTAAAATTGTTGGATACCCCTTATCTAATTATTTACAACAACTAAATAATCAGGTTAGTCGTTATGATAAATTTACGCCTAAAGACACAATTATTAAAAATGATATTGTAGTGGTTGCAACTGGAGTAAGAAACTCAGTCAGCGTGGAATTGATTAAAAAAGGCGCGATTGTTGTTGATGTTGGAATACATAGAATTGACAATAAGATCATTGGCGATGTGGATTTTGACGCTTATAAAGAAGTTGTTTCTTATATCACTCCCGTTCCCGGCGGAGTTGGGCCAATGACAGTCATTTCATTAATCATAAATCTTATTAAGTCGAAAATTATCAGGAATCCTGGACTTATAGATTTTTTCGCTAAAATTAAAAAATATTGATAAATTCTTCGATAGTTAAAAAGGCATAAAACATGATGTGCCTTTTTATTTTTTTATGTAAAATATAAAACAATAATTTTAATAAACAAGGAGAATAAAAATGATTATAGGAATAAGTGGTATGATAGCCGCCGGTAAAAGTAGCTTGTCAGAAAAACTTCACAAACATTATAAAGATTCATACATGTTACATGAATTTGATGAAAATGATGAGGTATTTAATACTTTTTTGAAATGACTTTATGAGAAAAAACCTAATCTAACTATCGGTTTTCAATCTTACATTGTTGAAAATCATTCGGCAAAATTTATTGAAATGTTAAAAAAATTTGAATATGAAGGTCAAAATATTTCCAAAAAACACATATTTTTAGATAGATTTTCAGTTGAACACTACGTCTTTGCCAAGCTAATTTTAAAAGAAAAAGAACCTCGTTACTTAGAAGCTTATGATGCGCTGTTTGAAAAATTAATTACAAGAAGCGAATTGCCTGATTTAGCAATTTTTCTAGATATAAATTTTGATTCATTTAAAAAACGCATTTTCGAACGTGGCAGAAAATCGGAAATTGATAATTGAAATGAAAATTATGAATATTTTAAGAAACTACATGAAAATTATTTAGAAATATTTAAGGAAATATCAAATAAATTTGACTTAAATTATGTGATAATTGATACAAATAATCTATCAGAAGAGCAAGTATTAGCAAAAGCGGTAGAAATAATTGAAGAGGAGTCTTTAAAATATGAAAATAGATCCACGAATCGATAAAGTTCTATTTGACCAAGAAACTTTAGAAAAGCGAATAGCTGAATTGGCAGTTTGAGTAAATGAAGAGTACAAAGATTCAAAGAATCTAATTTTAGTTGGTCTGTTAAAGGGCTGTTTGCCATTTATGGCGCAATTAATGAAAGGCATATCAGTTGATTTTATAATTGACTTTATGATAACCAGCTCATATGAAGGGACAGATAAATCATCTGGCAATGTCAAAATTGTCTTAGACATGATTAATAACGTCGAAGATAAAGATGTTTTAATTGTTGAAGATATTGTAGACACGGCTAGAACAATGGACAAAGTAGTATCAATGCTAAAATCAAGAAACCCCAAATCATTGAAAGTGTTAACACTACTGAATAAACCAAGTAACCGTATTGTGGATTTTGAACCTGATAATTACGGTTTCCTTATTAAAAAAGAGGATTTTGTTGTTGGCTTTGGATTTGATTGAGATGAAAAGATGCGGCAACTGCCTTATATCGGAACAATGAAGCTTGAAAAATAGCTTTTTATTTTATTTTTTATAAAAAAATCAATTTAAGTTATTAGATATTATAATTATAACGTTATGATAGAAGTAAAAAAATTATGCTATAAATATCCGGGTTCGCCACGGTTTGCTTTGAATGAAGTTAATCTGAAAATTGAAGATGGACAATACGTGGCAATTTTAGGACATAATGGTTCAGGTAAGAGTACATTTTCAAAAATTTTATCGGCAATTTATAAATCAACATCCGGAAAAGTTCTAATTGATGGACTAGAAATTAATTCTGAAAATCTTAAGGAAATTCGAAAAAAAATTGGGATAGTTTTTCAAAACCCAGATAATCAATTTATCGGTTCTACCGTTGAGGATGATATTGCATTTGGGCTTGAGAATAAACAAATGACATATGAAGAAATGCATGAGATTGTTTTAAAATATGCAGATGAAGTAGGTATGTTAGATCAATTAGAACGTGAACCTCAAAATTTATCAGGTGGTCAGAAGCAAAGAGTTGCTATTGCTTCTACCTTGGCACTAAATCCAGATATTATTATCTTTGATGAAATTACTTCTATGCTTGATCCCAAAGGTCGAAATGATATTTACAAAATAATTCACAATTTACATAAAACAACAAACAAAACTTTGATTTCAATAACACATGACATGGACGAAGCCTTATTGGCTGATAAATTAATAGTTTTTTCAGGAGGAGAGGTTATTGCTCAAGGAAAACCAATTGAGATATTAAACAATAAAGAGATTATTAAAATTGCTAAAATCGACTCACCATTTATTTATAAATTGAGTGAAATGATTGAAGGAATTAATCCAACATATGATCCGGAGGAGCTTATTAAACAATTATGCAAATAAAAGTTGAAAATATATCAAAAGAATATAATAAAGGCCTCCCTACATACATAAAGGTTTTAAATGATGTCTCTGTTGAAATCAATGAAAATGAGGCAATTTCAATTATTGGTCCAACCGGTTCTGGGAAAACCACTCTAATTGAACATTTTAATGCTCTTTTAACCCCCGAATCAGGAAAGATTGTTTTTAAAGAGGTTCCCTTTATTCAAAAACTAAAAAAACCACTTAGACCAAAAAAATCAAATTTCTCTTCAAATGAAGAATATTTTCAAAGCTTAGATAGATATAAAATTGAATTAAAGAAATTTTTAGAAGTTCCGAAATATGAGAGAGTGGAAATTATCAAAACTGACATAGAAATTTCTAAAACAATTAAGAGAATTAAAAAGGTTAAATCTCTTCGAAAACAAGTTGGAGTTGTCTTCCAATTTGCTGAATATCAACTCTTTGAATCAACAATTGAAAAAGACATTATTTTTGGCCCTATTTCAATGGGTGTAAAAAAAGATAAAGCAAAAGAGTTGGCCAGCAAATATTTAGAAATGGTTGGATTACCACTTGATTATTTGCAACGAAGTCCTTTTAATTTATCAGGAGGGCAGAAAAGGAGAGTTGCTCTTGCCGGTATCTTGGCAATGGAGCCACGTTTTCTTGTTTTAGATGAACCAACAGCTGGTTTAGACCCTCAAGGTGTTGAGGAGATGTTGCAGTTGTTTTATAATTTGTATAAAGAGGGTAAAACAATTGTAATTGTTACCCACGACTTAGATAATGCCTTGAAGTGAACAAATCGGACACTATTTGTAAAAGATGGACAAATCATTAGAGATGGCGATACTTATGAAATCTTGAATGACCAGGAAATGTTGATAAAGAACAATTTAATTCCAACTAAGTTATTGTCATTTGTTGCTAAATTGAAGGAAAATAACATTGATGTCGGGAAAGTTACTAGCATTGATGAATTAGGTAATAAATTAAATGAATATGCAAAGAATAGAAAACTAAAAAGGAGGGATAAACATGAATAAGGCTATTATTGGTAAATATCTAAATCTTGAAACTCCTATTCACAAATTAGATCCTCGACTTAAGTTTTTATCAAATATTCTATTTATTGTATTATTTTTTATTGCCGACCACTTCATAACACTAATTATCTTGACGGTTTTTATGATGGTTGTGTACATCATCGCAACTAAGTCAATTAAATCATGTTTTTCTAAGCTAAAATTACCACTGTATATTGCCATATTTTTGCTTATTGTCAACATGCTTACAGTTAAAGGTGCTGCGACATCTTCTAATGGCGAATTTATTCCATTGGGATCAGAAGCGAACGTCGATTCCTATGTTTACTATCGCGGTAAAACAATTATTAATACAATCTATTGAGCACCATTTGGACAAGATAAAATTTTTCAATTATCAAAATTCACAATCTTTAGAACTATTTCAATTTTTATAAGAATCTATGGCGTTATCTTAACAACCACGATTCTAACTGTATCAACAAAACCAGTGCTATTAACAAGAGCAATTAACGATTTACTTTATCCACTAAAATTAATTAAAATCCCAACCGAAATTATTACCATGATAATTTCAATTGCATTAAGATTTATTCCCACACTTTTAGAAGAATCTGGAAGAATTATGAAAGCACAATCAAGCCGGGGAATTGACTTTAAAAATGGTAACATTAAAGATAAAATGAAATCATTTATTGTTTTAATAGTTCCAATCTTTGTTTCATCATTTACGAAAGCTAATGACTTAGCTGACGCAATGACATCTCGTGGTTATGAACCATATTCAAAAAGAAGCTACTACCGTCAACTTCTACCCGGTTGAAGAAATATGGTTGCAATTCTATTTATCATGCTTCTAACTGCTTTTGTTATAACATGTCAATTAGATGTTGTCAATCTGCCATCTTGATGATTAGCAACATTTCAAAGGGTTTAAAAAATGGAAGACAAACAAAAAAACGAAATTCGTAAACAAGTTTTTGAACTAAGAGAAAAAATTGATAAATGAGATAAAGAATATTACGACTTAGATAATCCTGAAGTTCCCGATTCAGTTTATGATCTTGAATTTAACAAACTTAAGAAAATGGAAGAGCAATATGCTCACTATTTTTCTTATGAGGAGATAAAATCTTCTCCAACACAAAAAATTAACTCAACACCATTAAGTATTTTTCAAAAAGTTTACCATGAAAGTGCTATGCTTTCATTAAATAAAGCTTACTCGATTGATGAAATCAAAAAATTCATTGATAATATCGCAAAGATAACTAATGAATTTAGTTTTTTCATAGAACCAAAAATAGATGGTATTTCTATTTCAATTAAATATAAAGATGGTAAACTATTTCAAGCTTTGACACGAGGGGATGGTAAAGTTGGCGAAGACGTAACGGAAAATGTTTTGCAGATAAAAGATATTCCAAAAACTATTAACTATTTTAACGATTTAGAAGTTAGGGGAGAAATTTATCTATCAATTGAAGAATTTAACAATTTAAATAAAGATTTAGAATCAAAAGGAAAAACAAAACTGGCGAATCCAAGAAACGCAGCTGCTGGAACATTGAGGCAGCTCAATTCTGAAATTGTTAAAGAAAGAAAATTATCGGCATTTTTATACTATATAGTTAATCCGCTTGATCACAACATTGAGACAATGAAACAATCATTTGAATTTTTAAATTCACTAGGTTTCAAAATTTCAAAAGAAGCAAAACATGTAAATAGTGTTGAAGAAATTGAAGAGTATATAAAAGAATTTAAAAATATTAAACAATTATTAAATTATGAAACTGACGGAATAGTCATAAAACTAAATGAAATAAAATATTACAATAAGCTTGGATCCACTTCGAAATTTCCGCATTCAGCTATTGCTTTCAAATATGAACCGGATACAGCGATAACGGTTCTAAAAAAGATTTTTATTACCACAGGTAGAACAGGATTAATAACTTATAATGCCTTACTTGAACCAGTTGAATTATCTGGTAGCTTAGTTAGTTATGCCACACTAAATAATTTTCAATATATTGAAGATTTGAATCTCAATGAAAACGATTTAGTATATGTTAAAAAAGCAGGGGAAATTATTCCGTGTGTTATTGGCCTTGCGTCAAAAAAGGATAAGGACAATAGTACTCGATTTAAGAAATTTTTATTTTGTCCTTATTGTAATTTCCCGCTAGAGGATTCTAGTTCACAACTTGAACAATTTTGTACTAATGCTAACTGTCCAGAAATTAATCGTCGAAAATTAATTCATTTTTGTTCAAAAGATGCAATGGATATCACCATGCTTGGAGAGAAAAATATTGAGCTTTTGCTAGAAAATCATTTGCTTTCTACTCCCGCCGATATATATGAGCTTAAAAGTCATAAAGATGAACTTGTCAATTTAGCAAGACTTGGTAACAAATCAGTTTTAAAAATTTTAGATGCTATTGAAGAAACAAAGACTAAATCACTTGAAAGATTAATTTTTGGTTTATCAATCAAATTGATTGGCGCTAAAGTAGCCAAATTAATTGCCTCAGAAGTTAAAGAGTTTAGTAACTTTCTTTCCTTCGATTTTTTGAGTTTGCTGAAATACAATGAAATTGGTGATAAAGTAACAAACTCAATTATTGAATGAATTAAAATTGAAGATAATGCAAAACTAGTAAATAGTTTATTAGCTAAAGGTCTCAATTTAAAATATATCAATAATGCTAAAAATACCAAATTTCAAAATTTTTCTTTTGTAATTACTGGCGTTCTTTCGAAGCCGAGAAGTTACTTTGAAGAATTAATTATTGTTAATGGTGGATTGGTTAAAAATTCAATTTCCTCTAAAACAACTTATTTACTAGCAGGTGATGATGCTGGATCGAAACTTGCTAAAGCAAACAATCTTGGAATAAAAATAATTAATGAAGAAGAATTTAATGAATTAATGCAGGATTAAAAATCCGCATTTTTTTTATTAGCAATTTGACTTCATATAATTCATATCAACAAAAACTAAAAATTACTGCTAAAAAAGGAATTTTAATCCCATTAATAAAGTAAACGCCTTTGTGAATTAAGTTGATAAAAGCTTCTAGGAAAACAAAGTAGTAGTAATTTAAATAAATCGTTCACCATAGTAGCAATGAAAAAGCATATGAAAACACTGCAACTGGTAAAAATAGAAATTGATATATAAACCCCAAAACATTAATTTTATCATTGATTGAAAGTGTGATTAGCATTGAAAAAACATAAGCAGTAAGCAAGATTAATAAGTTTTTAATTCAACTTTGCTTTATAAAGCTAAAAACTTCGATTGCTATAAAGATTATCATTGTTATTCCATATGATAGAATGAATGCCAAGCTGAAGATGCTTGTTATATCAAACAGCACAGTAATTAGTGCTGTTATTGAGAGTATCGATAGGTTTGGCATTTTATTTTTTAAATAAAGTTTATTTATTGAAAAGATAAAAATAAAAATAAAAGCCCTTGTTGCACTAATTGGAAAATTCAGAACAATTAAGTAAATTAATAGTAAAATAATCGCAACAAAATAAGAAATTTTATGTTTCTTGAACAAGTAGTGTATAGTTAAGAAAATAATTCCAAAATGAAAGCCACTAACAGTAAAATAATGAAAAATATTCAATTCTTTTAATTTGATGATTGTTGGATCTTTATTGTCGTATATATTTAACAAAATTAAAAATAGATATTTTTTCACAATAGGCTGATGATATTCCAAATTCATGATTGGTATTTTTTCAATATTGATGTTGCCAGGCTCGAATTTAAGTTGCAAAAAAGTTCCTTGGCTAAGATTAAATGAATTTAAATTTTTAATAATATTTAATTTTCCACTTGCTGTGATTTTATAATGCGAGTATACATTATTTTCTATTTGAATGTTATTGATTAAAATTTTTAAATTTTTAAATTTTGTAATAATTGAATTATCATATATTCTAATAACATTCATTTGTCCATTGAATTCGAAACTATCATAACTACTTATAGTACTTTTAAAGATCAAAAAAGCCATTAAGAAAAATAAGGCAAATCAAAGTGTTAAAACTCAATATTTTCAATTTAAGAAATTAATTATTGATATTAAAAAAAATAGGGTGATAAAAATTGGCAATTGAATTTCTCACAGAAGTAGTAAGAATATTATTGCAGCAATTGTTGATGAGACAAAAGAATTTATAAAAGTATATTGTTTTGTAAAAGTTTTAATGTTTTCTCTCCTATTCCATCAATTTTTTCAATATTTTCTCATGTTGTGTTGTAGTTATTATCCACCAAATGGGCAATAATTAACCCGGCTATTTTTTTTCTTACTCCAATGCTAATTAAATCATTGACATTTTTAAATTCCTTGACACTTTTTTTAATATTTTTAACTAGACGAATGTAAATCTTTTGATTATCCTTTAATATTTCTGTTCGGTTAATATTGCTTAGATTAGCACCATATTTTGGTTTGCTCTTAATTAAGAGATCATTTAATGTTGATCCTAGCTTTAGTGTGTAATCACCTGGATAGAAAACGGCACCATCAATTCTAACGGTAATATACATTGTTTCGTTGCTCCTATCGTCTTTTGAATTCACTTTGTTAAGTGAAAAGAAATTGCCATTAATTGCAATCGATGATAATATAATCATTGAAGAAACAACGAAGCCAACAGCTATAAAAATAATTTTTTTGTTCTTTCCCATAATCTTCCTTTTTATATTATTAATTTTTGTGATGCCAAAAGATTCTTTTTGTGAAAAAAATAATAAAAAAATAAGATTTCTAGAATTTAAATTGATTCACTATATTGCTAATTTAATTTTATAAAAAAATAAAAAATCACAGAACCTACTGTGATTAGCTTTTATTTTAGTCGAATTTATTCACTAATGGGATTAGCATTATGTCATACTTCTTGTATATCTTCGTCATCTTCTAAATCATCGACAAAATTTTCGATTTGATTAAATTTTTCTTCGTTTACATCCATTTTTGAATTAGGAATGTATGTTACTTCGGCCGTTAAATAGTTTTCAATTTTGAAATTTTCATCAAGTGCTTGCTTAAGTTTTTGAAAATTAGAAGGTTCAGTTATGATAGTATAAACATCATCTTCATTAATAAAATCTGAAGCCCCCAATTCTAGGGAAGCCATCATTACCTCTTCTTCATCTGCTAGATTATTAGAAAACTCAATTAATCCCTTTTGATCAAAAACATAAGGGATTGTTCCTTGTTTTCCTAGTTGACCATTGTGCTTATTAAAATAATGCTTAATATTCGATGCTAAACGGTTGAAATTATCAGTTAAACAACTAACTAGAAAATTAACTCCACCGAATGCTGTTCCTGAATATAGATAACCTTGAAAATTAGCACCTTCTTTTGATCCACCAGCAACCTTTGAAATTGCCTTTTCAATATTTGATTTAGGCATGCTCTTAGCTTTAGCCTTTGCAATTGCTAATTTTAGACTTGGATTAGAATCGGGATCTGGGCCTCCTAGTGTTGCTGCCACAATAATTTCTTTTGAAAACTTTTGAAAAAGTTTGCTTCGTTTAGCATCCATTGCTGCCTTATGATTTTTGGTTGTCGCTCATTTTGAATGTCCTGACATATTATTCTCCTAATAAATTTGCTGTTGTAAATAATTAATGGTTATTATATCAAAAAAATAGTCGAGTATATTTAAGAATTGATTATAATAAGGTATATGTATTTGATTAAAGGAAATGAAAATTATTTTATTAAACTTGAAATTAAGAAAATAATTGATAAATTAAAAAAAGAGCACAATAACTTAGAGATTCACACATTTTTTCAATCGATTAATCTACAAGAATTGTCTGATGTACTTTTCAATTCAGATATTTTTAGTACACCGAAAGTAATTATTGTTGAAAATCCTGATTTTTTTAATAGCAAAATTAAAATTAATCATGATAAAGTTAGTGATTTTTTATTTTTTTTAAAAAATGAAATTGATACTAACACAATTATTTTTACTCAAGATATTCAAAAATATGATAGGAATTTTAGCCCATCTTCGGTTTTTAAAGAAATTGAAAAGCAAGCTAAAATAGTTGAAGTTAATAAAATTGCCGATAGAGATTTGGCCAAATATATTAAGAAGTTAGTTAAAGAAAAGGGTGGTGAAATTGATGAATATGCTCTATCACAATTTTTAACTGCTGTTCCTAATGATCTAACTTTAATTGAAAGTGAGATTGATAAACTTTTGTTACAAGATAGTCATATCACTGAGGCCATGATAATTAACGGTAATGTTGTTTCATCATCGAATACTGATTTTGCTTTTAGCGATGCGATTTTGAAGCAACTTTCAGCACAGATTATTCTTTTTCACTATAACGAACAATTAAATTACGGTGTTTCAGCCGCACAGATCATTTCACAAATTGCCAACATTTTTGTCACTGCTAAAAATATTGCTATTCTTAAATCTAACCGCTTTAGTCAAGAAGAAATTTCAAATGAGTTAAATATTCATATATACAGAGTAAAATTATTTCAAGAATTTCTTAATAAAATTACTACTGGCAAACTAAATTTCTTAATTCAGGAGTTAGCCAAACTTGAATTAGAAATCAAAAAGGGCAACATTGAAGAAGAGTTGGGATTGAAATGGTTTATGTTGAACCTAATTAGATAAGGAGATATTATGATACAAAATGCCACACCTCGAATTTTTCTATACGAAATTAAATTAGAAACCTTCTGCGATAGCAATGGTAGCAATTTTGGTGATTTTAATGGGCTTTTATCTAAACGAGATTATTTAAAAGATCTTAATATTAATGTTTTGGCAATTAATGACATTTTAAACCATTATCAAAATAAATTTGAATTGCAAGAAATTAAAAAGCGATATGGTTCGGTTTCCAATTTTGTATCATGTGTGCAAAAATTTCGTGAAAGCAATATTGAAATTGCGCCAATAATTGACATTAGCAAAATAAAGCAATCATATATCAACTTGAATAATATGCTTGACTTGTATGAGTTAAGTAACGATAATAAAAATGCCAAGAAATTAACAGCGCTAGACACTTATATTGTCAACGATAATGATAAAAACACAAGTCTTGATGTACTTTCAAATTTGATTAAATATCTTTCGAAAGTAGTTAGTTTTTATGCTCAATGCAAAATTAAAACCATTGTGATCTCAAATTTTGATTTTTTAATCGATAGAAACAACTTAGATGAGGCAAATAAATTTCAATTTTTACAAGACGTTTACCGAATCATCAAAAGAATTAACGTTGATATAACAATTATTTTAAAAAATTCTCATTTTAAAAAAACAATTTTCAATAAAATGCTTAAATTAGAACAGACATGTTTTGATTATCTTTATTTAAATTTCTTATCAAACAACCAATTGACTAATAACTTTAGAAAAGCTAAATTGCAAAAATTTAACTTTAATATCTTCATAAAGGAATACAAGCCATTTATTAACGATAAGCGAATCATTTTGGCTGTGGGAGCAGATCACCTTGGTAGAATAAATTCACGTTGGGGCAATGAACTTGGTTATATTTATGAATCGGCCAAAACTTTTTTAATGATATTGTTTGTCGCTCATAATTCAGTTGGAATCTATTACGGTGATGAATTAGGAATTCTCCGTGCTAAGGTTAGAAAAACTTATGATTTCAATAACGAAAATTACAATGAAGAGAAACGTTTTTATCAAGCTAATAATATTTCTAATGAAGAGTATTTTAGAGCACAATCATTTCAAAATAAATGAAGTTCATACACATGAATGCCATGAGATGAAATGAGTGGAATTAGTCGTAGCAATGAAAATCGAAATAGTTTAATTCTTAATCCAATAAAACTCAACATCACAAATGTTGACTATCAGCTTAAAACCCAAAGCAGTCCACTATTTTTCTTAAAGCAGTTATATGAATTTGTTTTTAATTCAAATTACGCGAAATTATTAGATGATTCAAGACTTAAAGTCAGTTCATGTAAAGACGGTATTGTCAAAGTTCAACATAAAATTTCTGATAATGTGACAATTCTTTTTGTTGTTAATTTAACATCAAAGCATTTAGCTTTTAAAAGAGATGATGAATATAAAATTATCTTGAGCACATATCACAATAAATTTTATTCTTCGGTTCCAAACAATTTATGTCCTTATGAAAGTTTAATTTTGATTAAAGAAAACGAAAATAATGCCTAAAGCAAAATTGCTTTAACGATAATTCGACTTTTCGAAATTATTAATATATAATTTAATTTCGATATATTAAGGAGTAACATGAATAATTCTTTAGCAAATTTTGCTGAAACAACTGAAGCTAAACCTTCTGGGGGAATTGGTAATTCAATTCTATATAGCTTGCTTGCAATTCTTCTTTTGGCATTGGTTGCTTACATTATCTGAAAGATTGTAAAGGGAAAAATATACAAAAAGCGCGCGGAAAAGGCCGAGAAGATTAAGGCCAAAAAAACTTTATCTTTATACTATGAATATATCTTAAGTTTTCAAGAAATTATCGAATTTACTCAAAAGGAATTAGAAAGTTTTATGAATGGTAGCTCAAAAAGAAAAATGGGCGAAATTAAGGAAGGCTCTAAAAAATTACTAGTGAAACTTGCTAATCGTAATGATTTTTCTAGTTCATTTTTAGAAAAAGATGAATATAAAACTTTTATTAAAAATGTTGAAAATATCAATTTAGTGCAATGTAATTTATGGGATAAAAAAATTCCTGAAACTTTGGAATTTTTCAAACAACAGTATGATGCTGTTCCTGAAGGAAATAAGAAATCAGAGTATTTAGAACTAGTTAGAAAGTCAATCGTGGAGAAATATTATGAATAAAAGCGTCAATAGTTCAAAATTAGAAGCTAAAAAAATAAAATCAAAATTTGGAATAGCAAATTGACTGACAGTGACAAGAATGCTAATTATGATTCCATTTATTTGTATTTTATCAGCTTCTTCAGCGCTAATTTTAAGTGGCGGAGGACCGTTTGCGTATTCTGGAATAAAAATTGTATCCGATAATAAACATTCATTATCATTGTCAATTATGTATTGACTTAATGTGGCTTTATTTATAGCGGCAATGATTACTGATTTTGTCGACGGATATTATGCCCGAAAGACTAATACTGTATCAGCATTCGGAAAGGTATTTGATCCGATTGCTGACAAAATCGCCACAACATTAATGATGATATTTTTAGCAATTGCTAACTATAGTTACTTGCCAATCGTTGTGCTATTTATTATTAGAGATATCATGGTTGATGGTTCAAGGGTATACGCTTCTAAAAAAGATATTAAAGTGGCAGCTAATTGATGAGGTAAGGTTAAAACAATCATTGTTTCTGCCGCGTTAATTATAGTGGCATTTGCTGGACCATGACTAGCCGGGGAAGCTTTAAAACCAAATGGTGATAAAAACTTAAAATTCTACGCCAACATTCCTTTAATTTTAGGTTTAATTATTGCCTGAATTAGTGGGATAATTTATATGTCTAAATACTTAAAGGGAATTAGAAATGCTCTTAATGAAGGCAGCCATACACCCGCTAAGTCAAATGCCGATGATTCAAACAACAAAAATACAACCTCATCTAGAGAAGAAACTGCCAAAAAAGTTGAAAGCGAAGATAACAAAGCAAGTAAAGAAATTAATAATCAAAACACTACTAACGTCCAAAAAGAACCAAAGACTGCTGACGAAATTGTTGATGATCCATTTTTTGATTAAAATAAGATTTTTATTATTAATAAACAATAAAACAAAAAACATTTATAATATTCAATATACTTAATTGATGATATTAAATAGGAGGTGCATGTATGCCAAGAGAAGGATTAACCTTAAGATGTGAAACTTGTAAAATGGAAAACTACATAACCAAGAAAAACAAGAAATTGCATCCTGATAAAATGGAAGTCACAAAATACTGTCCTAAATGTAATTCTCATACATCTCATAAAGAGAAAAAATAATTTAAAGAGGTAGAAAAATGCTAAAAACAAAACTAGAAGATATTTTTAAAGAAACCAAAATAGATGCAATTATTTCTATTTCTCCACAAACTCGTTTGTGATATGCAAATGTTCAAACTTCAGATGGATATTTAGTAATCGAACATGATAAAGCTCATCTTTTTGTTGATGGTAGATACATTGAATATGTAACTAAAAATGCAAAAAATGTGGAAGTTCACTTGTTAGAAGGGGAAAGTTTTAAAACTTTTTTAGCCAAAAAAAATTATCCAAAAATTGGTGTTGAAAAAGAATATGCAACTCTTGAGAACTTAGATTATTTAAAATCAATTTTGCCTAAATCAGAACAAATTTCATTATCAGCACAACAAATGAGAATTTTAAAAGATGAAGAAGAAATTGAAAAAATAAAAGAAGCATGTTTAATTTCTTTACAAGCTTTTGAAGAACTTAAAAAGGTGTTGATTGAAGGAATAACTGAACTTGAAGTTTCAAATAAATTAGGATATCTAATGCGACTATTTGGTGCTGAAAAAGAAAGTTTTGATACCATTGTTGCCTTTGGTTCAAATGCTGCTGAACCACACCATCACCCAACTAATAGAAAACTAAGTGATGGTGACATTGTTAAAATCGATTTTGGAGCTCAATTTAAAGGTTTTGCTAGTGATATCACTAGAACATTTTTCTTTGGAAAACCAAAAGAAAAAGAACTAGTTGAAATTCTAGAAATTGTAACGGAAGCACAAAAACTAGGAATTGAAGCTATTAAAGCTGGCATCGGTGCAAATGAAATTGATAAAATTTGTAGAGATTATATCGACAGCAAAGGATACGGAAAATTCTTTATCCATTCAACTGGTCATGGTGTTGGAATTGATGTTCATGAACTTCCTGGCGTTGGTCGTGGAAAAGAAAGCGTGACATTAGAAGAAGGCATGATTATAACCGTTGAGCCTGGAATATACGTTGAAGGACTTGGCGGTGCCAGAATCGAAGATACAATTTTAGTAACAAGTGAAGGTTATAAAATTTTGAGTAGCATGGAATAAATCCAACATTAAAAATATCTTAAGTCACTAAGATATTTTTTTATTATTTGTTTAATAAAAACTTTATAATTAATATGATTACTTTTCAAAAGTAATATGTTTAATAGAACAAAAAATGAGGAGTTTTATGACTAAAAAAATATATTTAGCAGGTGGATGTTTTTGAGGAATGGAAGCATATTTTTCAAAAATTAGAGGTGTAATTAGTACACAAGTGGGATACGCAAATGGAATTACCAATGAAACAAGCTACTATCAAATTAAAAACACCGATCACGCCGAAACTGTTGAAATCGAATATAATCCTAATGTGATAAATTTAGCTGAAATCTTAGAAAGATTTTTACTGCTAGTAAACCCATATTCAATTAATAAACAAGGTAATGATATCGGAAGACAATACCGAAGTGGGATTTACTATGTTGATGATTATAGTCGCAAATGTGCACTATTGACTTTAGAGATATATGAAAAGCAACACGACAATAAAAAAACAGTAATTGAAGTTCAAGAATTAAGGAACTTTATTGTTGCTGAAGAAAATCACCAAAGATACCTAGAAAAACATCCAGGTGGATACTGTCACATCAACTTAAGTAATTTATCAGTTCCACTTTCAAAATTTAAGAAGCTTCAAATAAATGAGATTGATAAATTAGGGTTAGATGAACTTTCGAAAAGTGTAATGTTAGAAAAGGCCACTGAAAGACCTTTTACATCTTATTTAAATGATGAAAAATCTATTGGTTTATTTGTTGATAAGATTAGTAAAGAAGCACTATTTATTAGCGATGATAAGTTTGATTCAGGATGTGGTTGACCTTCATTCACTAAAGGGATCACTACCGATTCAATTAGCTACAACCAAGACTTGTCACACAATATGAATCGTATTGAAACTACATCACGTATTCAAGATTCACACTTAGGCCATGTTTTCGAAGATGGTCCGAGAGCACGTGGTGGATTAAGATACTGCATTAATGGAGCAGCTTTGGATTTCATTCCTGTTGACAAATTAAAAAATAGCGTCTATGAAAATTATCTACCTTACTTCCAATCAGAAGTAGAAAAACACCAATAAAAAAATCTTACCGGTACGTCGGTAAGATTTTTAAAATAACTTTTCTTGTTCCTGTGTTCCATTAATTAGTTTGACGCCATCCAATAGCATTTCAATTTCTTGTTTATAAATTGGTTGATTGTTGACATAGGGAGTTTCAAGAATTATTGGTATGTTTTCGAAATCTTTATCAAAAACAAATTTCTTTAAGGTATTAAGACCAATAAAGCCGTTATTTAAATTAGCATGGCGGTCTTTTTTAGAACCTAGTTCATTTAATGAATCATTTAAGTGAATTACTTTAATATGTTTAAGGTAGTCATGTTTAATTAAATGAGATTTGAATTCTTCATAATTTTTAATATTATAGCCAGCATCTCAGACATGGCATGTATCAAGGCAGATTGCAACACGCTCACTATTGACCTCTTTAATTACTTTATCAATCTCTGAAAAAGAAGAACAGACTTGTGAACCCTTGCCGGCCATTGTTTCCAGGCAGATCACGACATCAGAAGTTAGTTCAATGATTCGCCTTAGGCTTTTCACTAAAGTATTCAAGGCCTCTTCTTTTGTAAACTCAGTTGATGAGCCAGGGTGTAATACTAAGTATTTTGCACCAATAGTATTCATTCTATTAATTTCAGACGCTAAAAAATCAACAGCAAATTTATATTTAGATGGACTAGAAGGATTAACAATGTATGGAGCGTGAACGACAATATTTTCAGAAGGAATTATTGAAGAATATTTTTTTAGATACTTATCATAATTGTACTGCGATGGATCAACTCTCATTGTGGTTTGCGGCGGACCCAAATAAATCATCATGGCATTGGCACCATTATCCAAACTCTCTTCGATTGCACTAATTAAGTAATCGGGTTTTTTAAATGAAATGTGACTTCCTAATTTAATCATAATTTTCCTTAACTTTTATCTTTTAGTTTTAAATGAATTAATCTAAATCGTAACTTTCATTAATAAAGAACTCTTTTAATTTTTTACGTTTTTGTGGGTGTTTTAATTTCCTTAGAATTTTAGTTTCGATTTGTCTAACTTTTTCTTTGGTTACACCTAACTCCTCTGCTAATTCATCTAGAGTGTGTGGGTAGTAATTATTCCCTTTTAGGTCATTAATTCCATAACGCTTACGAATTAATTCACGGTCGGCAACATCATTTAAGCCTTCTTCAATCATTTCATTTAAAATTACGCTTAATTCCTCACGACTAGCAAAATTAGTAGGAGAAATAACGCTTTCATCTCTAACGAAATCTGAAAAACTTGAATTTTCTTCTTTACCAATATTTTTATCAAGACTTATTGGGTCAATGTTAATTTTTCTGATGTATCTAACTTTATCAGCAGTAAAATCCCCGCCATATTTTTTAGCAATTTCTTCATCTGAAGGGGCATAGCCATTTTCTTGCTGCAATTCTCTTTCTATTTTTAAAATTTTATTAATTGTTTCAACCATATGCACAGGCACTCTAACAGTTCTTGCCTGATCAGCAACTGCTCTAGTGATTGCTTGCCGAATTCATCAAGTAGCATATGTTGAAAATTTAAAACCTTTTGTGTAGTCATATTTTGATACCGATTTCATAATACCTGAATTTCCCTCTGAAATTAAGTCAATGAAAGAAAGTCCACGGTTTTTGTATCTTTTGGCATTGTTAATTACAAGTCTTAAGTTCCTTTTAACTAACATATCACGAGCTTTTTTATAACGATAGGTATTGCCCGCATCTTTAGCTTCTTGCATTTTAATAGCCAGTTCTCTTTCTTCTTTAGGAGTTAGCAATTTACCATATTTACCAATTCAACGCATATATCATTTAACAATGTCATTTGTTTCAGTTAAGCGGTTAGCCAAAACATTATCAGCTGTGACGTTTTCTTTATCATTTTGTATTTTGATGTCGTCTCCATCATATTCTTTTAGTAGTTTATTAACTTCAAATTCTTTTTTAGAAGATTTTGGTTGATATTCATGCTCATCATATTCATCATCTAGATCATAATTGATTTCTTCTTCATCTTCATAATCAAAACCATCTTTGGCGATGTATTTTGCATCTTCATCGTATTCTTCTTCTTGTAAATCAAGATCATCGGTTTTCATGATAATGCTACTATCGTCATATTCAGTTTCAACATCAATGTCTTCATCAATTATTTCTTCATCGATTTCTTTTAGCTTTTCTTCGTCAAAAGATTCCTCGTCGTCTTGAAGTTCTTTTTCTTCCAACATAATATCTTCATTGTCACCACTATCAACTTCATCTTCAATGATTTTATTTTTAATTAGTTTTTCAATGATTTCGCCAGCTTCAGCATCATCAATATATAATTTCTTTTTCTCGATAATTTTGAAAACATCATCTTGAGTCAAATATTTTTTATTTTTCTTTAGGGCCTTTTTGTGCTCCTCCTTAATGACATCGATAATAGTATCAATTGAACTTTTCATTTCATCATTGCTAACTTCAATTAAATTCTCTTTTACTTTCGAATTAGATTTCATATCTTTCCTTTCTTCTCTCACTTGACTTAATGGATTATTTTTTTATAGGTTTTATTATTTTGAACTAAATTGTTTACCTGGGTATCAAATTTTTCTTGACTAAATTCGTTATTAATCGTTTTTAAATTCATTATTATTTGAATAAATTTATTTTTTTTATCTTCGTTTAGATTACTGTCATTTTTTATAAGTTCTATAAGGTTATTTTCATTTAAATAGTTGTTTGATTTGATTATGTTAATGACATAACAGATTAGCTCTTTATTACTTTGATTATTTTCATCGACTTTAAGCCGAACAAATACCGACTTATCTCAATTTTTTAAAAAATTAGGTTGTTGTAATATTGCTTTAATAATCAAAGCAAAGCTTAATGAACGCCCAAACATTAAAGAACTATTTTTTGCTTTGGAATTATGACTTCGGACATTGCTATTTATTATTTTTCTATTACTATTAGCAATTTGATATTCAAAAACATCAAAATTATTAATGACCTCATCCGGCATGACAAAATCATTATTTAATTTAGTTGCATGCCGTGAAAAGCCAGCGATTTTTTTCTTTGATTCTTGTGTCAGATTTGAAACAAAATTAGGATCCGAAGGAAAGTTTGGTTTTATGAAATTCAATTCATAATTTCTATAAATTTCAGATGCGAATATCTTTTTTTCAATTAAACGATTTTTTAAAGTAAGCTTAAACTGATCATTTAAATAAAACATTATCTCAAATAATTCGCAATTTTTCTTGAATCGTTCATTCTCATCAATTGATTGATTTTTATTGTTTTTTTCAAATTCATTATATAAATAGGCAAGTAAATCTATTTTTTTCGCACACAACTCTTTAAGTGACTTACCTTCATCAAGATTGTAAATTTCATCAGCATCTTTTTTTAGCTCGTTATCAATGAAATAGGGTGTTATGTTTAAATCTTTTGCATAATAGAGAATAATCTTTAGATTCTTTACAGTCGCCTTAATTCCGGCTGCATCATTATCAAAAAATAAAATTATTTTACAGTTTTTAAAAAATTTAATTTGGTCATATGAAAGCGACGTTCCCATCACTGCCACTGAGTTTTTAATTTCGATTTTATATAGAGCAATACAATCGAATTGTCCCTCAAGCAAATACACTTCATTAGTTTTTAAAATTTCATCTTTAGCATGGTAGTAATTAAATAAAACTTTATGTTTTTTAAATAGTTTAGTTTCAGAGCTATTTAAATATTTAGGGTTATCACTATCACTAATTGCCCTGCCGGAGAAAGCAACAGTATTGCCATGTTCATCTTTAATTGGAAATATTAAACGATTATTAAAGAAATTTCTTTCATTTTTAGCTGCAATCAATGATGAATTAGCAATTGTAAAAATTTTATGATCTTTTTCGATGGCATATTTATAGAAACTCTTCTCACTACTTGCATATCCAATTTCAAATTCTTTAATTAGGTCCTTTGTCAATTTTCGTTTTTCTAAAAAACTTTCTAGATCAGTATTTTTTGTAACAAGCATTTCATATTGAAAAAAGACTGATGCATCCTTGTTTAATTTAATTAAATCTTCAGCCTCACTGGATAGCGAATTATCATGTCAATTTTTGAAGTGATCCTCAATTTCGATGTTCGCTTTTTTAGCTAATTCCTTTAAAGCTTCGAGAGAGGTGATTTTTTTATAGTATTCAACAAATTTTAGGACATTTCCACTTTTGCCACATCCAAAACATTTAAAGAACTGCTTTTCGGGACTCACCACAAATGAAGGGGTTTTTTCACCGTGGAAAGGGCAGCACGCTTTAAAATTTTTTCCTTGTTTAGTCAAGGAAATATGTTCTGATATGATATCGACAATGTCGATTTTGGATAATACTAAATCTCAAACATTTTTTTCTTCTAACATTGCGCCTATTTCATATATTTTGCTAAATAATTTCTAATTTCACTAATTGAAATTCGCTCTTGAACCATTGTGTCTCGATTTCTAATTGTTACGGTATTGTTTTCAACTGTTTCAAAGTCTATTGTTATTGCAAAAGGAGTACCAATGGCATCTTGTCTGCGATATCTTTTTCCGATTGAACCACTTTCATCATAAATAATTCTGATTGTCGAATTTTTTAACATTTCGTCATATATTGCTTTAGCTTTTTCGTTTAATTTTTTCATCAATGGAAAAATTGCTAATTGTACTGGCGCAATATTGTAATCTAGTTTAAGAACTACTCTACTGTCATCATTATCTAGCTTTTCAACTTCATATGAATCAATAATCAGCGCAAGCAACAGTCTGTCGAGACCAATTGAGGGTTCGATTACATAAGGAGTAATTTTTTCGCCTTTTTCGTCAAGGTATTCTAATGACTCTTGTGAGAATTTCATATGTTGGGTCAAATCATAGTTACCACGATTTGCAATTCCAAGTAGCTCACCTCACCCAAAAGGAAACAGGTACTCAATATCGCTTGTTCCCTTTGAATAGTGGCTTAATTCTTCAGATTCATGTTCACGTACCCGAATATTTTTGGGATTAAGTCCCAAAAATTTAACAAAGTCTTTGCATTTGGAAATTCAATATTTATAGTACTTGTCACTATCGCTCTCATTGCAAAAGAATTCTAATTCCATTTGTTCAAATTCTCTAGTTCTAAAAATAAAATCTCGTGGCGTAATTTCATTCCTAAAACTTTTGCCTATTTGACCGATTCCAAAAGGTAGCTTCGCTCTCATAGTTCTAGTTACATTTTTAAAGTTAATAAAAATCCCCTGAGCAGTTTCTGGTCTAAGGTATGTTTCAGCCGCTGAACTATCAATAGCACCAATTTGAGTTTTAAACATTAAATTAAATGGACGTATAGAGCCTCAATCACATTTTGAGTTATCATACTCTTTAACATGATCTTTGATAATTTTTTCTAGTTCTTCAAATGTTGCTTTTTCAACATTGATATCTGGAAATAAATCTTTAACAATGTGATCAGCCCGATATCTTTTTTTGTTAATTTTGTTTTCAATTAAAAAGTCCGAAAAATTACTTGTATGCCTACTTGCTTTTCAAACGTTTGGGTTCATGATGATTTTTGAATCAATTTGAAAATTACCTTCCCTAGTAATAAATTCCCTGATTCAGTATTTTTTTATGGCATTTAAAATTGGCAATGCTAAAGGTCCATAGTCTCATGTGTTTACTAAGCCACCATAAATTTCCGAATTTTGGTAGACAAATCCGGAAGTTTTTAAATGATTAATTATTTCTTGAATATTTTTTTTTTCATTTTTTTGCATATAAGAAAACCCCATATTATATTTATAAGCTAATAATATTGCAATTTTACCACAAACCGAGAATAAATTTTTAAGTTGAAATTAAATATAAACTATTTATTCTTTTTGAGTTTGATATTTAAACATGATATATAATAATAGCATGTTAGATTTTATACAAAAAAGAATGCAAAAATCAATGCAAAAAATAAACAAGAAAATGTCAATCAATGAAGAGGACATTTTAGAAGTTTTGCGAGAGGTAAAAATAGCTTTACTAGAAGCTGACGTTAATTTAGAGGTTGTAAAAGCTTTTACAAAACAAGTTAAAGAAAAGGCTCTTGATAGTCAAATTATTGGAAAATTGAATCAACAACAAACCGTGCTAAAAATATTTAAAGATGAATTGACAAATATTTTAGGGATTAAAACTTGTGAGGTTAAACTAAAAAATGTTCCCACTAAGATTATGATGATCGGTTTACAAGGATCAGGAAAGACAACAACTTCAGCTAAACTTTCAGTTTTCTTAAAGAAAAAAAATGTCGGAAGAAGTCCTCTACTAGTGGGGGATGATATCTATCGTCCTGCTGCCCGTGAACAGCTTAAACAACTAGCTAAACAGACTCAAACTGACTTTTTTACAAGTGAAGAGAATGATGCAGTAAAAATCGCACAAGAAGCAGTTGAAGAAGCCAAAAAAAATAAAAATGATTTAGTAATTATCGATACTGCTGGACGTTTAGCAATTGATGAATCATTGATGGAAGAATTAAAGAATGTTAAAAAGGCGATAAAACCCGATTATATCTTTTTAGTTATTGATGCCATGAGTGGGCAAGATGTTATTAATACCGCTAAAAAATTCCATGAGGAATTAGTAGTTGATGGAACAATTATTACCAAACTAGATAGCGATGCCCGTGGTGGTGCTGCCCTTAGTGTAACTCATCTTCTTAAAATCCCAATTGTTTTTATTGGTAATAGCGAAAAGTTAAATGGACTTGAAGTATTTCATCCAGACCGTATGGCTGACAGAATTCTAGGAATGGGAGATGTGCTAAGTTTAATCGAAAAAGCTAGTGAAGAAGTTGATGAGAAAATGGTAAAGAAAATTGGTTATAAAATGATGACCGGTAAATTTGATTTAAGCGATTTGATGAACAGTTTATCACAGATTAAAAAACTTGGCAAAATGAAATCAATTTTAAAAATGATTCCAGGAATTTCAGATAAGATTAACGACGAAAAAATTGAAGAAGCAGAAGAAAAATTCAAGATTTATACATATTTAATTAATTCAATGACTGAAGTTGAGAAAAAAAATCCTCGATTACTAAAGAATGCTTCTAGAAAACAACGTATTCTACAAGGTAGCGGAAGGTCAGCGCGCGAATTTAATATGTTAGTTACTGATTTTGAAAGAATGGCTAAACAAATGAAAGAATTAGCAGCCGGTAATCTAAAAATGAAGCCAGGCACACCTGATTTTTAAGATTATATACGCAGAGAATTTCAAATAAACTAATTAAAAAAATACGGCAAAATAAATGCTGTATTTTTAAATCTTAATTTTTTTTGATAAGTTTTTTAATTTTATTTAGAGCTTTGATTACTTTAATTGAAATAATAAAATTATTATTTAATGTAATAAAATTGTGAAATTTTAAATTTAGTCCTGTCGCCTTACCATTTAAAAATAAATTATATAGCGATAAATTTTTGACATTTTTAAGCAAAATTTGAAAGCAATTTTTCAAGAACACAGGATTGGTCCGTAGAAGATTTAGAGTTTCTAAAATAGTGCTCTTAATTGCTCTTTCGCTGCTTGGTTTAAAATTCTTAAGTCTTCTGGTAACTTTAATGGTTTCAACTAAGAAATCAGTAGTTTTTTCAATATTTTCATCACCACTAATTTCATTAAAGATCCGGTGCAAGAAAGCTAGTAATTTGAATTTATTCTTAACTATAAAAATATTTCATAGTTCATCAAAATTATTTAATTTAGAATATCCACTTGAGTAGTTAATAATGTTTTCCACAACAAAGTCAATTAGCTGTTCAAATGACTTTAGACTTGATAAATACTCTCTAATAATTTTGAATTTTTGGTCATTTTGAAAATTAACAAAATGTTCTAGAAAATTAGTATTCATAATGTCTTTAACAAAAGATATTGCAATATTTTTTATTTCTGTTTTCTTTTCATTAATAATTCCTGAGCTGAAGAATAATTTGAAAATGCTATAGATATCATTTTGATTACTACGAATAATTTTAATGATCTTATTCTTTAAGTATAAATAGTCAATGTCAAAGAAATCATTATCATCTTTTAATTCAATTTGTAAAATGAAGAGAATCTTATCAATTTTATTTTGCTTAAATAGAGGTAAAATAATTTTTTTTCCTAAAAGATTTTCATTTAAAAAACTCTTAATTAACTCAATTGACTGATATTTTTCATTAATTTCATTAAAACTATTTAGCATTGTATTTTTAAAAATTAAGCCAAAATCAGAATTACTGAATCTAAGATATAAATCTAGGTAGTCTGAAATATTTAAATAGGATGTCAAATGATTAGATAGATTGTTTTCAATTGTTGAGTAAGTTAGTATCTTAAAGTTTTTATTAGCTCCAAATGTTTGTTTAAACATTTGCTGATTTGGCAGTGGTGTTTGAAGAATTTGGCTATATGATTTTATATCCTTTGTTCAATATGATTGATTTTCTATGTATTTATTGATAAAATCTTGATTTTTAAGATCATTAGCAATAAACTCATCTTTTCTAAGCGCTAGCTTGGCAAATAAATCATAAGCCACTTTTTTATAACCTCGCTCTGTGCAGAAAAGCGAAAAAACATTTTCATATAAATTATTCTTATATCTTTGTCAATATAGTTCATCATAGATATCAACAAAATTACTTTTTGTGTTGTAGCTAACAATTTTAGCAATGTAGTTTAATCATTCAAACGCATAGTCATATAAATTGAATTTAATTGACTCACCCTTTCAGATAAAACTATCAAAAAAACGATCTAAATAAAGCAATGGTTTTATGTAATTGGTTATGACAATTCTAATTTTTGGATTAATATTCTTTATTTCAACAATTAGTTTTTGGTATTTCTCAATAATATTGGTACCAAGAGTTTGAATTTCACTACAGATATCATTAATTTTCTTAATTTTGTTAGTCTTTTCAAGCTTTGAAAGCTTAAAGATTTTTTCAAAAGGTAGTTTAAAAAACAAATCTTCAAAACCAAGGGTGATAGTAATTAGATTAGCATTTTTAATGTAATTATGATAGATTTCAAAGTCATTCTTATTAATATTTCATTCATTGAATAACTTTGTAAAATAATTTTTATAAAGGTTTTTAGCATGTCAATCTGTTGACTGTAATAAGTCGATTCGATTCTCCATGCGATGAAGTTCCTTCTTATCATTTTTAACTAAGGCCATAATAAAATCAATATTTGTTGAAGGAATTGACAGGTTGTAAAAACTATTTAATTTAAAGTTATTATTTCTTAATTCGTTAGCAAAAAATGAAGGATAATCCAGTCCTGATATCATGCCATTTTCTAGCATTCCATTTGTATTAAAGCCGATTTTGCTATTAAAGCCAGAAGCGAAATAATCACCGATTGCAACGTAATTTATATCATCATCAACAATGATTTTTTCATGTTTTTGGACTTCGAAATATTTTTTTAAATCTTCAGTTGTTTTATGCATTGTTTTCCTTTGTATCAAAAATTACATTATTAAGTTCTTTAAAATAAATAATTAAAAATTTAATTGCCTTATCCAAATTAAAAGTGTTATTTTTTGCTAGAAAGTTTTTTATCTGTGCTAATTTGCTAATATTTTCAAAAATTTCAGTTTCATCAATACTTGCTGATATTCCCAAATTCTCAAGGTGCTGCGGATAGTATTTTGAAACTAATTTATATAGTTCAATAATTAATTCATTTTGATTGATGGCCTCATAGCGAATTGATCCCACTAGGGCGAGCTTAGCACCTACCTCATTGTCGCTTAATTTTGGCATTAGTAAACCCGGTGTATCTAGCAGTAAATAGTTTTTACAATTAATTCACTGCTCTGATCGTGTTATTCCAGCATTAGCCCCAACCTTAGCGGACTTAGTTTTTGACATTAAGTTAATAAAGGTACTTTTTCCTACATTGGGTACTCCTAAAACAATACATTTTAAAGAAGGAGTTAATTTACCTTTGGCTTCATTTTTCTTTTTTAACTCTACATAAAATTCATTTAATTTTGCATTAATTTTTGTATAAGCGGTATTTGATTTCAAATTAGTTACTAATACTTTTCCCCATTTGCGATAGTCATCTAAAAAGCCCTGCAATTTATTGACATCACTTTTGTCAGACTTATTAAAAATAAACAACATAGGTTTATTATTGGCAATCTGATAAATATCTTTATTGAAGGATGATATTGGAATTCGACTATCTAAAATTATGATAAATAAATCAAAAATTTTGTATTTCTCTTTGAGTAATTTAAATTGTTTGGCCATATGACCGGGGAATCAATGTATCATGGTGTATCCTTAATCTTTTTTTAAAATAAAATCTTTGCCCTTTTGTGATTCATAGCTAGATAAACCATCAAAATCATTTTGTCTTAGTATTTCATATAAAATAATTGCAACACTATTTGCGAGGTTAAGACTGCGACAGTCAACATTCATAGGAATTCTTAGACAATTAGCAATGTTAGTTTGCATAATTCTCTTTGGAATGCCTGTGCTTTCGGTACCAAACATGATTCAGATCTCGTTTGATGATTTTAATTCACTTTTAAAGTTGACATCGGTGTATTTTCTTAGTCCATAGCGAGTAACATAGTAAATATTTTTATTGCTATATTTTTCATAAAACTTGTCATAGTTTTCATGAATCTCATGTTGAATTTCACTTAAAAAATGGCCAGCCGCTCCTCTTTTCAGCCAATGAGGATGTAAATCAAAGGCAATTGGCTTAATTATGTGTAACTTTGCCATCCCTGAAAAACAGGTTCGAATAATATTTGCGGTATTAGGACTAATTTCCGGTTGGTATAAAATAATGTTAATCATATTTAGATATTATATATTAAAAACTCGCAATCAATTTTAAGCATTTAATAAAGTTTAGAATAAATACTTTCCATTCGTTTGCGAGTAATATGCTATTTGTTTAATAGTGTATTAATAAAGCGGAATATTGAAGGTTTATTTTCATTAAATCTAAAGTTTGAAATTCGATAGATTGGGTATCCTTTAGTTGAGATAAAAGCTGTCTTAATATTTTTATCAATAAAGCTCTTCAAATCGACATCAGCTGATGAATCATCAATATTTAATCCAACAATAAAGTTATCTTTTAGATCTAGAATTGCCACATCAATGTTATAAGATCCAACACAATAATCAAGTTCTACTTTAATATCATTTGCAAAATTTTGATCTTTTAGTCAGCTATTAATTTCAAAAATGAATTGAGATTTATTATTCTTGTTTTGAATTGCATTTTTATCATCGATATACATTTTTTGGCGGTCTGATTTTAGCTGAATATAGTTAAGTCAACGTTTGAAAGTTAGAAGATTTTCATTTTTTGGATCAATATCATTTGATGAAATACTTTTGATTATAATCATTTTATCTTTTGCACGAGTTATTGCCACATTTAGAGCATTTCTACCTTTTTTAGAACCAATGTATGTTGAAAATAGTGAAGTTTTGGCAGTGTATCCAATTGAAGCAATAACAAGCTCAGCTTCATCACCTTGAATGTTTTCAATATTTCTTAAAATAACTTGATCTTCTAAAACTTCAAAGATTTTTGGTGACAATAAGGCAATTTGCTCTCTAATATAATCTTGTTGTTTACGATTAAATGCTAGCAGAATAATTGAGTTGTATTTTTTCAAATTCTTTTCACACACACTAATTAATTTTGCACATTCTGCTTCATTGTGATTATCTATTCATTCACCATTGACATCAATAACCTCCACGCTAGTTTTATCTTTTTTCGAGTAGCTATCCAAACCTTTTAGTGATGAATCATAAAACTCCTTACTTGAAAATAAGACAAGTTCACTCGAATTTGAACGATAATTCATTTCAAGTAGATGTTTTGGTAGGTGGTTATGAATTGCTCAGTCTAGTAACGAGGTGATTTCTTCCTCATTGTATTCAACTTCGGTATCGTCACGGGTTGAAAATCAATTAGATGGTTGCATTTGTTGATTATCACCAGCAACAATAACCTTATCACTTATAGAAATAAATGGAATGGCCTTTTCGATGTATATCTGACTAGCCTCATCAAAAATAACATAATCAAAATGATCCTTTTCAAAATTAATAAAGTTCCCTAAGATTTCCGGAGTTCCAACATAGATATTGTAAACAGTTTTAATAATATCATTGAATAATGAGGTAATAATATAAGGAGGCGATATTTTTCTCTCTAATCTACCTAAAAATTGGTTTAGTTTTTGTCTTTTATCTTCACCTAGTTGACGATATTGATCGAGACGACTTTTAGCTTTGAATGCTGAGTTTTTATAAATTAATTCCAATAGTTCTGGGGTAGTGTTATCAATGCTCTTGAAATCTAAAAACTTAGTATATTCTTTTTCTTTTTTGTCGAATTCAATAAATGATTTTAGCCTAATAAAATTAGATAATTGTAGTAGATCTTTAATGTCATATTTTTTTAAATTTTCATCATAGAATTTAGCGATTTTTTTCGCCAGTTGATACATTTTTCCAAATTTTAAATCAAATCCTTTTGCAGCTGAATTGTTTTTTGATAAATATTCAAATTTATTAGCAATTTCTTTTTTGGATAATTTATCAAGATTGTTAAAAATATTTAAAAATTCATTTTTCGAATTAAAGCTATTATACATTTTGTAGAATGTAGCAAAATTAATAATGTTTTCATTAATTTCTCCACTTGATTTTAGGCGATGGTATGCTTCTAGATCACGATTAAAAATTTCGCCGATTTCTGATTTAGCATTTAAATAATTAAATTCATTTTTACTAAAAAAACTTGAATTAAATTTATCAATTTCGTTGTATTTATTGACAGTATTAATTTCTCTAAAATATTCAATTATTGGTTTATAAAAATATTCCTTCTCGCTGCGGTTTACTTTTGCGGTTTCTGAGAATTGAAACATCATATTTTGGTATTTGCCTAATCTTTTTAAAACAACATCAAGAGCAACTTTTTTTTGAGAGATAAATAAAGCCCTTTTATTATTTTTAGCAACGTTAATTAGAATATTAGCTATTGTTTGTGATTTGCCTGTTCCGGGAGGACCGATAATAATCGATGAATTACTTAATGTTCCAATAATTGCCTTTTCCTGACTAAAATCAGAGGGAGTTACTCTTGCGATATTATTTTTTTCAAGGGCTTTATCATATGCCTCTTTGCTATAATCACGTAGGTCGTCAATGTTTATTAATTTATCAATTTTGTCGTTTTCAATTAAGTTGATCATTGCCTGACGCAATTTTGTGCCTCCAGGATTAGCTTCTAATAGAGCAACACCAGGTTTGATTTCTAAATTGCCATCATTTGAAAAATCAGATTTTTCAAATTCTAATAGGTTTTCATAAAAAACATTAACATCGTATTCAGAATTAAGATATGCTGATTCAATCGCGCGAATGTTATCTAATGCCTCTGAAATGGTAATTTCTTCGCCATTGACTAGAATCGGTAATCTCTTATCACTATGCTGCTCAACAAGATATTTAATTTTTTCATTAATAATAATATTTTCATCAGCATTTTCTAAGAAAACAGTATTGCCTAAAAAGGTAATTTTTACTGCTTTCAGAATAAATGGTGCATATAAATAAACATCATTTTGACGATATCTAATAAAATATGTTCCGATAAATAGTGGTCAAATGCTAGTTTCAGAGTAAATTTCCTCAACTCTTTTAGCATTGGTTTTTCATGATTTTAAAAAGTTATTATTTTGATCAAAGATTCTTTTCTTATAAATGTTTAGTCATTTTTCAGCGTCTAAATTCAGATTTTGTTGCATCTTAATAGTGATGGTAAAATCATATGTTTTGGCTCAAGAACTAAACTGTTCAAGACTGTTAATTGATTTTAGATCATTTAAAGATTTTGAATCAAAAGAATTTTTTAGTGCAATCTTAAAGTTGTAATTACTAAAAATCGTTTTTAAATTTTTAACTCCCACAACTTTTTTTAAATCAGTGCTAATATTTGACATTTTAAAAAAGGTAGCATTGTCGCCACGACTTTTAATATCTAGTAGATTATTAACTAATTTTAAATATTTTGATGAATGAAGTTTCTTAATGTCCACTTTTTTGATTGATGTTGAATCCGGAACAAATATTTGTTTCATTTTTACCCCTTTGTTTTAAATAATATTCAATTATACATATTAATTTTCCGGCTTTTGAGATAATGAAAATGTATAATGAAAATTTTGAGTAAGCTCACGTTAAGAATTTATCACAACTAATTACAAATAAAATAAACCTATTTTTAGTAAGTTCAAAATCATTATAAATTTAGTAAATCATTCTGTTGGCTTATATCCATGAATAATTATAAATAAGTTTAATTGAAAGTTCCTAATTTAATGAGCTAAATGTTATCTCACTATTTGTTTAATTATAACTTTAATTAGTATAAGTTATTTTCTTAAATCTTGTAATAGTTTAATTTATGAAATTAAAACTAAAATGATTATTATTTCTCAAAATACTATAAAATTTATATGAATAATTTTTTATTCCTTGGTAATAATTAAGATTATTGCTAGGTTATGAAAGGAAAAAATATGGTTACAAAAGAAAAAAAAGCTGAATTAGTAGCAAAATATGGACGTAATGCCAAAGATACCGGTTACCTACCAGTACAAATTGCGATCTTAACAGAAGACATTGAAAGTCTAAAAAAACACTTTATAACAAATAAAAAAGACTTACACTCAATGCGTGGTTTTATTGCTAAAGTTAATCAACGTAAAGCTTTATTAAATCACTTAAAAAATGAAGATTACGCTAAATATTCAGAAACCATTAAATCTCTAAATATTAGAAAATAGAGAAATGCGCCTCATCGGCGCATTTTTAATTATTTAATTTCTATAAAGTTAAAAGTCTTAACCATAAATTTCGGCAATTATCTGGCTTGGCTTTTTTATTAATCTAAGTAAATTATTGATAAATTTGAGATAGTGAAATAAGAGAAAATAAAAACACATACTGCCTTAAAACAATATGTGTCAATAAGTCAAGTAGTTCTTGAAATGGTGCGAACGAATGGACTTGAACCATCGACCTCACGATTATCAGTCGTGTGCTCTAACCAGCTGAGCTACGCTCGCATAATAATGGAGATAAAATGTAAATCTCCTTTTGAATAATTATTAACGTTTAGAGAATTGTCTAGCTCTTCTTGCTTTTCTTAGACCGAATTTCTTACGTTCTTTAACTCTGGCATCACGTGTTAGGAAACCAGCTTCTTTTAATTTACCACGGTATTCATTGTTTGATGCTTCTACTAACCCACGAGCAATCCCTAATCTAATAGCTCCTGCTTGTCCAGTTAGCCCTCCACCATTTACATTTGCTAGAACATCAAATTGTTCAACTGTTTCAGTAACTGCAAATGGACTTAAAGCATCTTTTATTAGTAGATCTGAAGCTAAATATTCTTTTGCTTCTTTTCCATTAATAATAAATTTTCCTTTTCCAGGTAATAAATATACTCTAGCGACTGATGATTTTCTACGACCTAGTCCGTAATATCTAATTTTATTAGCCATTATTTAACCTCTATCTTCATTGGTTTTTGAGCTTCTTGCTTATGGTTTGCATCAGCGTATACAAACAAGTTTTTAAATTGTTTGCGACCTAATTTAGTGTGAGGTAGCATTCCTCTAACTGCTTTTTCAACTAAAGCAATTGGTTTTTTAGCTCTTAGCTCAGCGGCAGTGATTTCTTTTAGCCCACCAGGATATCCGGTGTGGTGATAATAAATTTTCTTTTCGTCTTTTTTTGCTGTTAATAGCACATCTTTGGCATTTATTACAACAACATTGTCGCCCATATCAACATTTGGTGTAAATGTTGGTTTATTTTTTCCACGTAAGATTGAAGCAACAAGAGTTGAAAGTCTACCTAGAGGTACGTTGGCTGCATCGATAATGAATCATTTTTTATCAATGATTTCTTTTCTAATAATTGTTGTTTGACGCATACTTTCTTTTTCCTTTTGTCTTATAAAAATATAAATTGCCTAAACATTATAACATATAATAAAATCAATTTCTACAAAATTATACAATTTTGCTTAACATATAAATTAACGCTGTTTCAGTTCGCAAAATGGTTTTGGTTAGCGCCACAATTTTTACATTATTTAATTCGGCAATTTTTATCTCCTCAGGAGAAAAACCACCCTCTGGTCCAACGATTATTAAGATATCTTTATCCTCTTTTTCTATAAAAACCTTTTTTTCATTTTCATATGATAACAATTTTAGATCAATATTATAGTTTATGACATTTTTATAGTCACATAATTCTAGTAGTTCGGGGATGATATTCCGAAAAGACTGTTGGGCGGCATGTTTAATAATTTTTAGAAGTCTCTGCCTATTTTCTAAAAAATGAAAATTGCTTTTATCGCAATACTGAGAAATGAAAGGAATAATTTTTGTCGCTCCTAATTCAACAGCTTTTTGAATAGCAATTTCAAAGTTAGCTTGTTTAATAGCGGGAATGGCAACGACTAGTTCGCGGCCAATTTCATTATTAATATTTAGTTTGCTGATGATTTTGGCCTTATCTAAACCAAATAGTTTACACTGATAAAATTCCTTATTATAATTAATTAAAAAGGGCTCATTTTTTATTCTAATAACTTTTAGATGTTTAATCGTTTCTTCATCTAATATAAAATAATCATCCTTTAAGGTATTACAAAAAAATTTATACATAATGTTATTATACTATATTTTTAAAAGGTAGCCTCGCATAAAAAAAGAGGCGAATATCGCCTCTCTTTATAGTTAATGGTGTACTTTATCATTTAAAATTTATGACGTCATCTTAATGTTTTAAAATGTCAGCCATGTCACTATTTGATTGTGTAATTTCATCATCATTTGATGAGAAATCATAGGGTTGAAAAGTTCCGTTTTCTAAAAGAAATTCACGGGTCTTTTCGGTTTCAAATTCAACGTCACTATTTTTAAGATTATTAAAAATTTCTTCTTGAATATCTTTAGTGACCTTTGGAGCATTATTTTTAAGTCCTGTTGCAATAACTGACACAAATAATTCCCCGAGTTTGTTGCTTTCTTCAGATTGGGTTTGAGTTAATCCGAAAATTATGTTAATGTCATTACCAACTAATTCCCTCATGGTTTTTAAACCTTCCTGAATTTCGTTCAAGGTAACTTTTTGAGATGCAGAGAAATAAACAATCGCGTCACTTGCTCCAACTATACTAGATTCCAAAATTGGACTGCTAATTGCTGAGGTAATGGCTTTTTGTGCTCGATCTTCGCCACTTGCCTGTCCAATTCCGATAACCGCCTCACCTTTATCTTTAATAATGGTTTCGAGGTCCGCGAAATCTAAATTAATAAATCCGGGAACTGCAATTACGTCTATTAAAGTTCTAATTGTTTGTTTTAAAACATTATTAGCGCATTTAAATGCATCGTTAAAAGCAATGTTTCCATATTGTAAAAGCAATTTATTATTTGAAATAACTATATAAGAATCAACATACTTTTTGATTTCTTCAATGCCACCTTTGGCAATTTCTGCTCGTTTAGGCCCTTCGAAATCAAATGGAGTGGTAATAATGGCTACGACTAGTGCTTTGCACTCTTTTGCAATTTTGGCAATAACCGGTGAGGCTCCAGTTCCGGTGCCTCCTCCCATCCCGGCTGTAATTATTACCAAGTCAGCACCCTTAAGGCGACTTTTAATATCATCTTCACTAAGTTCTGCTGCCGCTCTTCCCACTTCAGGTTTTGCGCCAGCGCCGATACCTCTTTTATCTCCTAAATGTAGAATATATTTCTGATCGAATTTTGCCAAAGCCTGCTTATCAGTATTTGCTACGATAAATTCAAGACCACCAAGATTTGTATCAAGTAGTGTTTGAATACTATTATTTCCACCGCCACCAACTCCAATAACTTTAATATTAGCAACTGGGTTGTAATCTATTTCTTCCATGTTTTCTCCTATACTCATTATTGATAATTATATAAATGATTTTTATTATCTTTATTAAATGCTATTGTATCAATAGTAAATAATTCTGTTGTAATTGTAAGTTCACTTTGTGCTTTTGAATAATTCTCTAGTATATTCATCAATCCATAAGCTTCTTCGCTAATTAAAAAATTAGTATTTTCTGTTATGTATCTTTTTGCCTTGTGTTTTTGGTTTAGTGAATTTGTTCAAAACGAAAAGTATTTAAATTTATTATTAAAAATAAACAAATTTAGCTTAAAGTTTTTACATTTTTTTTCAATAAAATCATTTAAGAAATTAATAATTGTTGAAAAGAATTCATCGCATATTAAGAAGATATCTTTTTCGATTTTAGACATTCTTAACTTATGTAGATTGGCAATAGTAGTTAGTACTTCAGATTTACTCAAATTTAGCTTAGAAGAAATTTGATTTATTAACATATCAAAACCTAGGTCAATAGTTTTTGATCTTAAGATATTTTTATTAACTGATAGCTGAACATCAATTTTATTACTATCTAATTTTATAAATACTGCATAATCGCTTTCGTGTTTAGAAAGTAGTGAATAATTTTGAAGCGAATTAAGGTCACTAATTTTTGCAATATTTAATTTGTTAATTTTCATAACATCTGCTAAGATTTGAAAAATCTCAATTGGAATATACTTTAGCAAATAAAATAATTTAGCATTATTTTTGGCTATTAATGAATAATCAGTTAAATATAAACCTTGTTTTTTTAAAAATGAAGCGAAATAGTTGCCCAGGTTAGTAGTTAACCCATCAATATCGTTTATGTTGATGGTAATTGTTTTTTCACTGATAGAAAGTAGTTGTCCACTTTCAATAAAAATTACAATATCACTTAACTTTCCCTCTATTATTGTTTCAATTTTATGCTTTGTTTGTTCAACAAATTTCATGAGATTATTTTTGGTAAATTTAAGAATTTCAAGTTTAGTTTTGTAAATTGGAAAAACGCTGAAGGAAGTCTTTTCAACAACTTCAACTTCAAAACTATTATTAAGTATTTTATATATAGCAATAATAGTCTTTTTCATTTTACTCCAATCTTGTTATTATTCTTAATTTTGCGCTGCGCGCTCTTTTATTATTAGTTATTTCATCTTCAGATGGAAAAACCGTTTTTTGTTTCCATTTTTTATTAATTTGAATTGGTATTTTCTTTAATACTGGATCGTAGTAGTTTAATTGTTGAAAGTAATTCTTGACGATTGCATCTTCTTTACTATGAAAAGTAATTATTGCCAGTTTACCATCAACATTTAGAACAGAATCAATTTGTTCAAGTAATGCTTTTAAAGCCCCAAGTTCATCATTGACTTCAATACGAAGCGCTTGAAAAACTGCTTTAGAGGGATTTTTTTGACGCACAATTTTTGCTGGTAGGACTTTTTTTAGTAAATCATTAAGTTCAAAAGTTGTATTAATCGGTCGATTTTCTACAATAGCTTTAGCAATTAGTTTGGCTAACTTTACATCAGCGTTTTTGTATAAGATATCGACGATTTTTTCTTCTGAATAGTGATTAATGATGTCACTTGCGCTTAATTTATTATCTAAATCCATGCGCATGTCCAAAACAGTATCTTGTGAATATGAAAATCCACGGCTTTTATTATCAAGTTGGGGACTGCTAACGCCTAGGTCAGCTAATATTCCATCAACTTTTTCTATACCCAACTTATTTAATTCTTTTTTTAAGTAACGAAAGTCACTCTTTACTAAAAAATAATTTGAATTAATATCAGCCAATTTTTTATTACTTTCATTAATTGCTTCAATGTCCTTATCGAAACAGATTAATTTTCCAGTATCAAGTTTTTTTAAAATTTCTTTGCTATGTCCAGCCCTGCCTAAAGTCAAATCTACATAGATTCCATGTGGTTTTATATCTAATGAGTTAATCACTTCATTTAATAAAACCGGAACATGTTTTTCTATAATTTAATTCCTTGCTCAAAAAGTTTTTGGGCTAGTTGGTTAACATTATCTTCATCTTCATAGAATTTTTCTCTTTCGTCATAAACTTCTTTTGCAAAAAGTTCACAACTATTTCCCACTCCTAAAAAGACAACTTCTTTTGTGATAGCGATCTTGTCGCAAAGATGTTTGGCAATAGTAATACGACCCAGTTTATCGGGCTTAACCAATTCGGTGTTCGCATAAATATACCTGGTCAAGTCACGAATATCTTTATTTAGACTATTGTTTTGCTCTAATTTATTTCTTAACTTATCGAATTCATCTTGAGTCCTCAAAGTTAAAGATTGGTCAAAACCGATAGTTACATAAAATTCATAACCTAATTCCTGTAATAACTTTACTGGAACAACGATTCGATTTTTATCATCAAGTTGACGATAATATTTTCCAAACATTTCCACTTCCCTCCACTATCTCCTTTATTCTAGCATAAAAATGCCTTAGTTTTATTTTTTTGTCGTATTTATAGCCATAAATATATATAATATAGAAACATTGCTAGTTTAGCTTAGTTGGCAGAGCAACTGATTCGTAATCAGTAGGTCAGAGGTTCAAATCCCCTAACTAGCACCATATATAAAAATACCATCGCGATCTACTAGTTATATGTAGGCGATTTTTTTTATAATTTGCACTTTGAAAAATAAAATAAATTTTTTTTGAAAAAAATAAATTTGTTTGTTATAATTAATGAGCATTTCATTAAAGAAAATGATGCCGACTTAGCTCAGCGGTAGAGCAGCTGGCTGTTAACCAGTTGGTCGTTGGTTCAATCCCAATAGTCGGCGCCATTTTGGCCCTATGGTGAAGTGGTTAACACATATGGTTTTCATCCATACATGCGTGGGTTCGAGTCCCGCTAGGGTCACCATTGGAGAATTAGCTCAGTTGGGAGAGCATTGCCCTTACAAGGCAAGGGTCGTGGGTTCGAGCCCCTCATTCTCCACCATTTGTTGTGAAATACACCAAAAACACCGAAAACGGTGTTTTTTTATTTAAAAAAGTCCACATTAGAACTTTTAATCATTATCAATTTTGGCTTTATTAGCTGATCCAAATTCAAAAAACTTCTCTTTGAGAACTTTTCTTATGGCTTGCATGCCATAATTTGCAATTTTTCTAGGATCATAGTTTTTATTTTCATCGATTTTCTTACTTAGCACAAATTCCTTAATAGCTTCAGCATTGGCAATTTGCAATTCAGTGTTAATGTTAATTTTCGCTATGCCCAAACTAATAGATTTTTTTACTTGGTCTTTAGGAATTCCACTTCCGCCATGTAAAACCAGTGGAATTTTACAAGCTTGATTAATTTTGTCTAATAGCTCAAAATTTAAGCTTTTCCACTCTAATGGATATTTGCCATGAATATTATTAATGCCAACGGCTAGCGCATCAATGCCTAGGTCTTTCATTTTAATAGCTTCATTAATATCTGAAACTAATTCTCCACTTGAAATTACACCATCTTCTTCACCACCGATTGTACCAATTTCGGCCTCAACTGAAGCATTTTTAGCATTTGCTAATTTGACTAAGGCCTTGGTATTTTCATAATTTTTTGAAAAGGGTTCATGACTACCATCATACATAATTGAACTAAAGTTAGCATTTAAGGCTTTTATGCAATCTTCATAGTTACCATGATCTAAATGTAAGGCAACTTCGGTACTAATATTTAGATCTTTAATCATGGTTTTAACTAAATTGCTAACAACATTGTAACCCCCAAAGTACTTAACTGCACCAACGGAAGCACTAATAATAATTGGCGCTTTTAGTTCATCAGCAACTTCGAGAGCATTTTTAGTCCATTCTAAATTATTAATATTAATATGGGAAACAGCATATTTTTCACGATAAGCTTTTGCCAACATGTGTTTGATGTTTACTAATTTCATTGTTTTCTATTATCCTTCCAGTATTATTTTAATTATTATTAGTTAAAAAAGTGTAATAAAAATTAAATTGCCCTCGACAATTTAATTTTAAATGTTTTGTTCTCTTAATTTTATTTTCTAATTTCGAAATCTATATATACTAAAGTGTGGTCGCTTATTTTGCTACGAATAAATGCAAAATCACTGGTTTTTTTGCCTTGTTTATTTAACTGAAGATTTGGCTTTAGATTTAAGATGATATCTCTATTCCAAATTCCATTTTTAAAACCATTAACAATGTCGGCCTTAAATGAAACTTGACGATATCTTTCATCTTTATAATTTGTTTTTTCATATTCATTGATGATATTTAACCCATTATTTTCTTTAAATAGCAATTTATCGTATGCGTTTGCATATCCTGGTCTTTCGGGTTTTGCAGGTTTGTTCTTAGATTTTCTAGGCAACCCATTTAATGATGTTTCATAAAATTCATATACTTGGTCATCTATGGCTTCTTTATTTTTGTGTATAGACATTTGGCCATAGTAATTTTGAATATTATTGCTAGTAAAGTCCTGTGAACTGAATAAATGATTATTTTCAGTTGCTATATTTGTATCTCCTCCAAAAATAATAGAAGCATTGTTTGATAGTTGCTCATAATATTTGAAAGCATTCGGTATTTCTAAGGCTTCCGCAACTTCTTGAGCTCCTTGCCCTAAATATGTTTTATCAGCCTTTTCACCATTTTCCTCTTTATAGGCAGGACTATCTAGATGAGCAAATATAGAAACAAATGGTTTATTTCCTTCAATAGTTTCGAAATATGCAGCAAATAAAGGCCTTTTGTATGAAGTGTTTTTAAAAGTTTGAGTAGTTCCATAAGATTCTATACTTTTACCAGTCGAAAAATTCTTTTCTCTAATTTTTTTTGAATTATAAATAATAGCTATTTGTTCCCTTGTGGCATTTGAACTTTTTGGATTAGCATCTTTATCTGATTGTACTAAAAATTTATAATCTCTATCACTACTAATTTTATTTAATGCATCTACTATATTTTTAACAGTTTCACCTTTTTTATAGTTTATTTCGGTTAAACCAACAACATCTAACTTACTCTTATAAATTAATTCAGATATAGCCCTTACTTTAGGGCCATTCTTATCGCTTGATTCTCCCCCTCCATAATTCAAAATATTTCAATGTCCAACTCTAATTAAATTTTTGGGTTTATAGAACATTCTTTCGATAGCATCGGTAATCTCTAATGCTGGTTTTTTAGGTTTTTGTGTATTTCCAGAATCGTCTTTTGATGATGGACCATTATCTGTGTTCTCATTGCCATTATCATCCGCATTCGGATTATTATTAGTATTATTTTCAGATGATGAACCGCTATTTTGGCTATTTTTATTACCAGAATTTTTTGGATCTTTTTCATCTATTTTTCCATTTTGATTGTTGCTTTGGTTGCCTTGCCCGCTACCATTTTGCTTGGCCACAGTGTCATTTGATTTACGATTTTTTAAATATTGATATCCGTAATAACCACCAACCCCTATTCCGGCGATTGCTCCTAAGACAAGTATAGTTGTAAACAATTTTCCTATTTTACCCATATTTTTTCTCCATTCTTAAATGTCATCATAAGTGTAATTATAGTATTTTAAATAAAATTTTTGGTTTTTGAAAATACAAAAATGCAAAAATACAAATATTTTGCAAAATTAAATTATTTTTTTATTAATTATTTTTTTAATGCTAATTTTGGATAGTAAGTAGTTGCAAGTGAAATATTGAATAATTTAAGTGAGATTGAAAAGGCTGTTAAATAAAGAGAAACAAGCGTTATATAAACTCAGTTTGACCGTGCTGAAAGCAAAGCTTCTTTTAGAATTGTTCCAATATTCAAATTATTTTCATTAGTAATTAAATCAAGAAATGCTAGTGAAGAGATAATTAGGATGTTAATTGCTAAACGATCCACAACTAAAATTAGCATAGTTGGTAGTATTGCCTTAAATAGGTGCCGGTAAGTAATTTGAAATTTATTAAGGCCGACAACAATTGCTGCCGAAATGTATTCTCTTTTTATTAATACTGATATTTCATTTTTAGCAATTTCATAATAAGAAATTCATGAAATTAAGACAAATGCTAATAGAATTCAATACCATTGCGTTCCCAAAAAGATACATAAAATGAAAATTCATATTAATTCAGGAATCGATCCTAGCACCGAAGCTACTTTATCAATTAAATTAGCATATCATTTACTTCTATTAAAGGCATAAACTGCTGCTAGTGAAAAGCCGATAAAAATATTAATGGCTATTGCTAAAATAATTGTTGTCAAAGTGATTAGAATCGATACATTGATTCTTGCATATAAATCAACACCGTTTTGATTTGTTCCCAAAATTGTATAAGGCAATGAAATTTTTGCATCAGTATTTAGATTAATCGCTTTTATTAAATCATATGGATTATACACTAGTGTAATGATATCGGTGTTAACAGTGATATCGCCACCCGAGTCTAGCGCGGAATCAAAAATGATTTGAAATTGTGGACTTTCATTAACTTGAAACGCGCGGTTAGCTTCTAATTTAGCAATTTCACGAATAAAATCAACCTGAGGTCCTCTTTCAAAATTATGAACTACTAGTTGGTTAATTGATGGAAGATTATTTACAAAATTAGAATTAGAATCGATTGATTTAGCGGGAGAATTTTTAATGAAGAAAAGCGCAATTAAACTTGCTAAAACAACAATCACTAAAATAACTATGCTGGCAATATTAGCCTTTTTTTGGAAAAACCGCTTCCAAAATTGTTGTTTTTGACTTTGGTGAACTGCATAAGTTTTAATTACCGGCTTTTTAGATGCTAACTGAAATAAATGATTATTTGCTTGCATGTTGTTTAATTCCTTTCTTGAAGAAAAATGCTAATTTTCCTTCATTTTTTTGTAAAGGATTTAAAACATTTAAAATTACTTGGTTAATTGCTTTGAAAATAATTAAGGCAAAGAAACTAAAAGTAAAATAAAACATTATCAAATTAACTTCACCCTTAGTAAAGGCATATGATATAAATACACTTTGTCCAGGAATTGAAAAAATTCTTTCAATGACTAGTGAACTTGAAAACAAAAGAATATAGAAAGGAACAATTGCTTGTAATTCTCCAATTATTAGATTTTTAAAAATTTGCCATTTAAATAATTTTCAGCGGCTGCTGCCTAGTGAAATTGCAAATTCATAGTAATTTGACTGCATAACATTTTTTGTTATTTTTCTTGAACGAGCATGAAAAAGACTAATTGATCCAAAAGCACTAATAATTGCCGGAACTAGCAATGAAAGTAGTAAATATTTGCCATCATTAATAAACTGTGAAGGATAGCCTAAAAAAGTTGAAGTTCCCAGAGCAATAATTGCCAAGACTATGAGTGGAATTGTAGCAATGACTGCCACAATTAAATTAATAATAAAGTCAGCACTCTTATTATATTTGTAAGCACTTCAAATACCTAAAGCGTTGCCAGTGATAAAACCAATTATAAAGGTTAGGATTGTAAATAAAATGGTTCATCTAAATTGTGATAAATATAAACTAAAAATACTTTGATTAATACTATTTAGTTCTCGTGAGAAAATCTGTCCTGCTCTAAATGAAAATAAATTACCTAAAAAACTTAGATATCTTTTTCACAAATTACTTTCTATCTGACTACTAACAGCAATATTTTTTTTAATTTGTGGCTCAATTAATAAATTTATTGCAAAAAACACTAGTGAAATAATTACTAATAATATAAAAAAATAAATAGCTATTTTTTTGACAATAATAAGAGAGCTATTATTTTTCATTATAGTCCTACTAAAATTATGATTTTTGTAGTCCAGTAATCACAAAGTGAGTAGGTGATGGAGTGGTATTTTCAGGAGATGATTTTTTATAGATAAGAACTTTTTCAAAATGTAGTTGACCAGAATCGCCAACTTCTTCAACATCACTTTCATCAAATTTAAACTGAGTTTCTTGGTCATTTTTATCAAGTTTTTCGACATTAACATACATTTTTAAGGCTTCAATTAGTTGTTCGAAACCTTGCTTTTGAGCATCAAGAATGGTTTTTTTAACTTGGTCAATTGGTGCCTCGACTTTTGATTTGGTTTCTAATTTTCAGTTTCCAAAGGTATAACTATCTTCAATGGCCTCGATTTTAAAACCTTTGATTTCAAATCTAGAAGTTTTAACTTCACCTTTAACATCACGGTCGATGTCCAAGTGAATTAAACCTTCATCTTCATGTGGGTGAGTTGATTTATTAACTGAAAATTTTGCGCCATCTGGAATTTCATCAGTTTCTGCATAAGGAATACCATATTTTTTAAATATTGCTTTAACTTCATTCCAATCTTTTGCATTTTTAAATGCATCCGAAACTTCTCCAGCATCAGTTTCTGTTTGATTTTCCGCTATCTTATATATTTTAATTCCTAATGCTCTTTCAAAGAATTCTTCCACAAGCTGTGATGATCCACCGGTACCGGGTTTTTTATCAGTACATGAAGCAGCTATTATAGGCAAGACAAAAAGTGAACTCAATGAACCTAACGATATAGCCAATTTAGTAATTTTTTTCATTTTTTTCTCCTTTTTATTTTTAACATAAATAATTATATATTAGTTTAATAAAAAATGTAAAATTATTTATTAGCTATAATTATTATCTTTAAAATTTTCATTTTTCATATGCAAGAAAATCTTTATTCTTGTACATAAATTATTTGACTTTATTTAAGCAAAGATTAGCTAAAAATTTTAATGATTAATTATTATTTAAACTTCGGAATTCTTTTACTATAAATCTAGCAACCAAAGCGTTTTTTTGACTAATGGAAATTTAAATTAAAAATAAAATTGGGCAAAAACTGCGCCACTTAAAAAATTATGCATACTTAATTTTTTTCATAAATTAAGTATTATTTTTATATATATACAAAAAAATGTCAAAAAAATGGTATTTTTCTTATTATAATAGCAAAATTTTCGCAAATGTGACAAAAAAATAATTAAGTGAATTAAAATTGAAATATAAGCAAAAAATGTCTTAATTTAGGTAATTTTTGTAATGAAATATTTTCCTTTTTATAAAAAAAATTGTTTATACAAAACATTCTTTTAGTAAATTTGATGATTATTTTCTAATTATCATGCGAAGAGCAATATTTTGCTTGTTGCTATTTTATGTAAAAATATATACTATAATATTATGATATGAAAAAAGAAATATTTGATATTAAAGAAAAGAAAGATCTAACCGTATCAGTTCACTACACTATCAAATCATCGCTAGTAAAAAAAGTTAAGGAAATTGCCAAAGAAAAGAATATAAGTGATAGTAAAGTGGTAAATACAATATTGGAGGAATTTTTTAAATAAAAATGAATTATTCTATTTATTATTCTATAATTTTATGCTATAATTATAATAGTAATTTTAAGAATGACAATAAATTATGACACACAGAGATTAGAGAAATTATTTAAACAGATACAATGTTTAACAAGTTATAAAATTAAATTATTAGAGGTTTAAATTTTAACTGAAACAATTGAAACAACTAAACCATCAGTTCCAACTTTTAGTTAACATTGTTGATCCATTAAAATTAGAAAGTACGATAAGATAAAAGGCAATAAAAGATACAAATTCTTTGACTGTTTCAAAACTTTTACATATAAGATAACCAGATATTTGCATATGTCTTGTATTGCTAAATTCGAAAAATTCATTGATTGTGCTCTAAACAATCCATTATTAAAAGAATGCCTAAAATATGTTGTATTTCTGTGTCTCACGTTTTTGATTAAAGATATAAATTGTTTTATTTAAATTACTAACAAACAACAAAATAATGAATTTACTACTGCATTAATTGAAATGAATCAAATCTATTAGAAAATCAAGAAAAAATAATAATAAGGATGGAATTGATAAGCAATCAAAAAACAATATTTTCTACACATTTAGAAAATATTGTTGGTTCAAATAAAAGCAAATATGTATTTCAACTTACAATTGGTATAACCAAAAATGTTAGTATTGACTTTTGTAGTTATAGAAAATCAAATAGTGAAGGATTAAATAATTGTTATAAGAATAAAATTGATAATGCAGGCAACTTTAAAATATTTAATGATGGTGATAAACATATTGTAATTTTGCAAAAGAAATTTGTTGCAACAACAATTAAATAATTTAAACAGCAATAATCAATACTTTAAGAAAACTATTAACTATTTAAAACAAAAAATGGAACTAAATCTATATTCGAAATATTTAAAGGTGTAAATTCTAAATATATTGTTCAATATATTATTGAGTAAAACAATTAATATTAAGCAAGGATGATTTTATGCAATGAAAAAACTTCTTAAGGAGTATTAAAATCAATTAATATTAATAGTAAAACAACTAATAATCAAAATCAAAATCATAGGAATTCTTTTTAGGGGGTAAGATAATATGAGTAAAATAAAACACGGACAATTTTTTACTGAAAAAAATATCTTTAAAAATAATTTAGTGTTTCAAAGTTTCATGGAAAAGAATAATTTGCTAAATGAAAAAATTTTAGAACCATTTGCCGGAACTAATAATTTGATTTATTTTTTGCAATTAAAAAATAAAAATATTAACTACGAAAGTTACGATATTGAACCTCAAAATAGCAAAGTAGTGAAGAATGATAGTATTAATAATTGAAACTATGATAAAGATTTTAAATTAGTAATTACTAATCCACCATACCTTTCTAAACACTCTGCTCATAGAATGAAAATTAATGTTGATTTTCATAACTACGATGATCTTTATAAATTATCTCTTGATAGATGTATTAGCAATGTTAGATTCACTGTTGCTATTATTCCAACTACATTAATTTGTAGTAACCGTAAAGAAGATTTAAAGTTATTGGAAAAATTGATTATTTTTCAACTATTACCAGACAGAAAAAATTTCGATGATACTGAACATCCGGTTGCGTTAGCTTATTTTGATAATACTAAAGATGACAATAAAATTAATTTTGATTTATTTGAAAATAATGTATTTGTAGATGAATACAATAACTTGATTAAAAAGGAATCTGAAATTTTAATTGCAAAGAACAAGAAAAATATTAAGTTCAATGCACAATTTGGAAACATTTGTATTAACGCTGGCGATAATACAAAGGATAAAAACAATATAAAATTCTTATCATCAAATTGAATCAAAGCAGAAAAAGTTAAAAATACAGACAGACATAAAGTTAAAATATTAATTGAAAACACAAACATTTCTGAACAAATAATCGAAGAACTAAATAAGAAAATAAAAGAACTAAGAGACAACAAATGTGATTATTTGTGAGCATCTTTTAAAGGTGTTTCAAAAACAGGCCATTTTAGAAAAAGAATTGATTTTAAAACTATCAGAAGAATTATCAATTCTATTGAATTTTAATTCTTTTCTCAATAGCTTTTGATACTATCAATATTAACAATCACAATTTCAGAGTTAATGTTCTTTAAATCACTAATCCTTTTTTCATTGTAATACCTACCATCTAAGCAAAATCATACTTTTTTAATTGTTTTTTCACCTAATTGTTTTAATTGGTTTATTACATCATAATATTGATTATCTTGGGCGCCACCATTTTCGTTAGTATATTTATGGACTATGTAGATCGTTTCACCAGATTTAGTTTTCATTTTAAAGTCAAGTGATTTTAATTCTTTAGGCTTTTTAGCATTATTAGTCTTTATTTCATCACCAATTGGATAAAAAGCATTTTTTCCTCATGATTTTAATTTTTCTATTTCAATTCCCATTTTTGAAACTTCCTCTTTTAAAATATTTTCATAAATATTTTGTCTTTTCGGGTCCTTCATTAGAATAGTTAATAACAATTCATCATCGCTTTTTAACATACTTTCCATTGTTGCGATCACTTCTTTATCAAGAGCAGTTCTGTCAATTAATTTTATGATTTTATCATAATAATATTTAGGAATACCATTTTCCTTAATTTCTTTTTTATTTTTTTCTCTTTCTGATATTCATATCTCTTTAATTTTTTTTTCAAATATATCCATAGTATACTTTGTCTCCTTTATAGTGTTTTTATTTTATTAACAATCATGTAAATTATACTAAAAAAATTAAAAACACCACCAAATAGACCAATGGTGATACAAAAAAACAAGAGGGTATATGATTAAAATTTTAGAAAAATTTAAAAAAATAAATTCTTTTAAAGCTTTAATTGATAACAATTTTAATGTTTCTAAATTGACTTAAATGATGTTTGTTTTACTAATAATAAAAAACAAATGAGTACATATAAAAAATTTATGCGAATTTATTAGAGTCTTTACCATAAGATATCAGAAAATTATGTTTGAAATTATTCTAAACAGAAGATGGATTCACAACAACGAATTAAAAAATTTTTATGTTTCAAATGCAACTTTTTATCGAAGCAAAATAAATTATTCTTGGTACTATCATGAATATTTTGTTAAAAGGAAAAAAAATATTTATGAATAAATAATAGTTTTATTAGTTTCATATTTTAAATTCATTATTTCTAAATGTGATGTGATGAATATGTCTAATATGAAAAAAGAAATATGTATATACACATCTTGTTTAAAAATCCAATTAATATTTTTAAATTATTTCATGCTTTTTGCAAAATTAAATTTGAACTAATAATAAAAATAAAAAATCATTATATAAGTTTGAAGAATAAATAATGATATATCCAGCACCAATAGTTCAAAAATACCAAGAAGACAACAATAAAGTCTATCGTAACGAAGAGCTGGATGTATTCTTAAAACCTATGTATGTTACATTTACTAGGTTAGGATCTAATACAATCAGCAACGGTTACAACGAATACTTTAAAAATCCACTTTTAAACGAACTTCCGGTATTATGTCAAAGTCGATAGAGATATTAATCGCAATATTGCCTTTATTGAAATTAAAATTCATGAAAAAATGTTACTTGGATATTCAAAATCATTTAAGATCAACGATAAGGATATTAATTTAGATAATAATGGAGTATTATCTAATGGTTATGTGGTATATAAAATCACCAATTTTAAAGATGGACAAAAATTAACTTTGATGATTTAAAAAAAATATCATTGCTCTGCTATACAGGAAGAAGAAGAGGCCATGCCAAATACTATTTGGGTTTTGATTTGGAATTTAAATTTTTAGTTTCCAAAAATGATCTAGATTTAGATGATAATATCTTTAAAAAATCAATATCATCAAGTTCAATCAGTTCAGCAAGTTTTACCATTTTAGATAGTGCTTTAAATACAAATATCAGCAAATTGACTTCATTATCAAAAATCCATAAATTGGAAACTAAACTTAATTTTTATAAACCGAGAGCTGAATCTACATGAGATAAAGTTTCTACATCAACTACAAAATTATTAACTGAAGAACCAGACGAGAACTTTGACTTCGAAAATATTGAAAATAGTAAACCCCCATTAATAGAAGAATTGAAATTCGATGACAAAACTTTTCCGATTCGAAATTTTCGGATTCATTCTAAATATAATAGTATTTCTAGAACAGAATATTCTTACGATTATTTAATTAATCAATCCTTTGAATATAACAATTTAACTAAACAGTTTGAAATTAAGGGCAACTTAAACAATCCCGGATTTTATATACCATTAAGTTTTTCAGGAACTATTTTTGGATCTTTAAAAGTGTTACAAAACAATATCCTTAATTTCAGAGATTTAAACTTTCAAATTTCAGTGCCAAGACCTTTTTTTCACAGAATTGATGGTTTAATCAAATTGAACATTAATAACATCAACATTACTGAAGATCAGATGTTTAAATCTCATGAAATATGAAAGGAAATAGAAAAAAACTACCCCTTTAACTTAGGGCCTTTAGGCGGCAAGCTTCTCTTATGGGCAGTTTTTTTGTATAAATCTTGGATTCGATTAGATATTTCTTTTGAAACTAAATTTTTATCTCTTTTTCAAAGTTCAAATTCCTCATAGCTAAATCCTAATTCAGATTCATCGTCTTGATTTTCTAACAAATTAGCTGATGGTTTTTTGTTTATTATTTCGCTTGGAATATTAAGGATTTTTGCTAGAGCATATACATCGCTTTTTTTAATATTGGCAAATGGCAGAAGGTCGCATCCTCCATCTCCATATTTTGTAAAATATCCTAAATAATATTCATCAAAATTGTCAGTTCCCAAAACAAGGGTATTTTTATCCTGACTTAATGCATATATTGAGGTCATATATAAACGAGATTTAAGATTTGCTAAACTCGTTTGAGTTTGTATTTCTAAAGTATTCTTTAAATCATTGAAATGAGATGTCAAGTCAATTCTTTTAATCGTTTGTTGCAGAGTTTTTTCAAGTAAATTGATATGTTTTTCAGTGTATTTATCTTCCTTAGTTTTGAAATAATAAAAATTAGCATTATTTGGAAAAGATAATTTTGCAACAGTTGCAAGTACTGCACTGTCAATGCCGCCTGATATTCCTAAAGAAATTCCGTTAGTTTTTGCTAAACTATTTTTTTGAATCAATCAATTCTTTAATTTATTAATATATGACTGATAAATTTTCGTTTCTTTTTTGGTTAATTCTGGATTATTAAAATTATTAATTGTTTTCATAAATAAAATTTTAACAATTTTGTTAATATAAATTTTTTTTAAAATAAAAATTGTAGTTTTTGCTAATTATCTAAAAATTACAAAAAATATATTTATAATATTCATTAAATATAATATTATATTTACATTCAAGTTTACATTTTAAGGAGAGAATATGATAAATGTTAATGATTTAAAATCGGGAGTTACCTTCCAATTAGAAGGTAATATTTATGTCGTTTTAGAAGCACAACATTCAAAGCAAGGAAGAGGTCAAGCCAACGTTAAAGTTAAGGTTAAAGACTTAAGAAATGGTTCAACAACAATTAAATCTTTCACTGGTGGTGATAAAGTTGAAAAAGCCATGATTGATAAGGTTAATATGGACTATTTATACAATGCAGGAGACAATATTGTTTTAATGGATCAAGAAACCTTTGAACAAATTGAAATCCCGGTTGATAATTTGAAATGAGAACTTAACTTTTTAAAAGAAGGACAAAAAGTTATTGTTAGAAAATTTGAAAGTGAAATTCTTGATGTTGAACTTCCAGTAAACGTTAGTTTAAAAGTTATAGAATCTCCTGATGCAGTTAAAGGAAATACTGCTCAAGCAGCACAAAAAAAAGTAACCCTAGAAACTGGATTTGTAATAGAAACTCCATTATTTATAAAAGAAGGCGAAATTGTAGTTGTTTCAACTGAAACAGGCAAATATGTTGGTAGGGCATAATTATGGATTACATTTCGGTCAATACTAAAATGAATTTTGCTTTTAAAGTTGAAGTCGAAGTAATTAAGGACTCAATTCAAAGCATTTTTAATAACACTGAATATCCAATTAGAATTAGTGATTTAAAAGTAATGTCAAATATTGAACATTCTAATGTAAGTGTTAATTTAAATTATAAGATTGGTCAATTTAGTAATTTTTCTTTTCAAACAAAAATGATAATATTTTTAATTGAACAAAAAATTTATTCCCTAATAAACACTAAACCAATTAACATTAATTTAGTTTTTGAAGGTGTATTCAATGAAAAATAATAAAAGGTTCGATAATATTGCGGTTGACAATCTCAAAATTAATGCTTTAGCAACCATTTTGAATACCAATAATAATCATCCAAATATTATAATTTCATCAGCAAAAATCTTTCATGCTGTGTTTTTCTATCATCTTAAATTTGATATAAATAATCCAAATTGAGTAGCAAGAGATCGTTTCATTTTAAGCTCAACACATGGCTCACAACTATACTATTCTATGCTAAAAATGATAGGTTTGATTTCAGAGGAGCAATTGCGAAATTATGGCAAAAACAATAGTGATTTACCACTAACAATTGAAAAAAGTGAAAAATATGGAATAGATTTTTCGTCAGGATCTTTAGGACAGGGAGTTGGTGTTGCTGTTGGTTTGGCAATTGCTGAGGCTCACATGTCTAATAAATTTCCCGAGGTTTCACACTTTACATACGTTCTATGTAATGAAAGTGATCTGCAGGAAGGCAACGCATATGAAGCATTAGCTTATGCCGGAATAAATGGACTTAATAAATTAATTGTTTTATATAATTCGAATTCAGTTAATGTTAATGCAATAGGTAGTAGAAACCAAACTAATAATAAAAAGAAATATGAAGCAATGAATTTTAACTACATTCTTCTCAATGATGCAACAGCAATTTCAATTGCGAAGGCTATCAAAAAAGCAAAGAATAGTAGCAAGCCTACTTTCATTGAAATTAAAACTGAATTCAATGAAATTAATTTTCTCAGTGAAGGTTCTAAAGAGCAAAAATTCACTGAAGAAATTTTAGAAAAAATTAAAGAAAAAAGTTTTTTTCAGAAAAATGATTTTTTTGCTGCCTATTCTGAAGTTACTCAAGCATATAACGAAAAAATTGCAAAAAACTCAGAAAAGTTTTCACGCTGAAGCGCTTCAAATGAATTGCAGTCCTTTCTGTCTGACGAAATTAAAGAGAATATCAATGATATAAGTACTAAAGAAAATATTGATTATGAAGGTGCTACATATTCAATTGTTAATAATTTAGCTAATAACTACGGAAATATTTTTTTATGTAACAATAATGTTATGTCAACCACTAATAATCATTACTTAAATGGTGTTTTTGAAAAAAATAATTTAAATGGTAGAACAGTTCTGCTTGGCAATCGCGAAATGGCCATGGCAAATATAGCCTGCGGTCTTGCCCTTCATTCTAATATTCGCCCAATTGTTTTTATTCCATTATCATATGCAACATATGTTTCACTAGCGATAAAAATGGCTGCCATTAATCAATCGCGAGTTTTATTTGTTTTTATTAATGACCTGGTTTTATCATCTACTGGGCAAATTAATCAACCAATAGAACAACTAATGCTACTTAGATCGATTCCCAATCTAGTGACAATGCGACCATTTGACATCAAAGAACTAAAGGGCGCATTTGAATATTATTTAAATAACACCACATTTCCTGCTGCAATTTTAATTAGTGACAATATTATTCCTAATGTCAAAGAAACATCTAAAAACGAATTTAAAGCAGGAGCATATTACTTACTAAAATCTAGCAATAAATTCACTTTGCTATCAACAGGATTTGATATTAAGATCATGTACAACATTGCTAAGAAATTAAATCTTTCATTAATCTCTGCATCGAACATGAATAATTTGAAAAAGATGAAATATGACCGAAATTATGCCATTTCATTTGAAAGTATGTCAACTAATGGGTGAAAACAATATGCTAAATACAATATTGGAATTGATAATTATGAAGCTAGTGAAATTCTATCGACTACGCAAAATAAACTAAAAATCGATGAAAAACACATCGAAGCAAAGATTATGAATATTATTAATAAAAATAATAAAAGTGAAAGCTAAAAACCTAAAACTCTACTTGATGGAGTTTTTTTAATTGTGAAATTTCATCAAAAGTTAAGTCTCTAAACTCGCCAATTTTTAAACCCTTATCAGATAGAAAAGCAAAAGATTTTCTGTGCAAATTTACCACCCGATTATTCACAAGTGCAAAAAGATTTTTAACGTGATGATTTCGACCTTCTTTTAGAATAACAAGATATTTATTATCTTTTAAATGTTTAACCACCTGCCTTGAAAATTTACCATTTAATTTCACAAAATTTGAATTAAGATAGTTAATAGAATTCTGTTCTAAGGGAGATTCTAATTCAGCGATATATTCACGCTTAATTTCAGATGATGGATGTGCGAGCATATTAGCAAAGTCACCATCATTGGTGATAATGATGACACCCGTAGTATTAAAATCAAGTCTACCAACTGAGTAAGCGTAATCCTTCATTTTAATGTGCTGATATATCGTTTTTCGACCTTGTGGATCATTTAAGCTACAAATTGTGTTTTTGGGCTTATTTAGCAACAAATATATATTTTTTTGCTTATTAACTAAGATTTTACCATTAATTTGAATAAGATCCTTTAATGTTACTCTCATTCCAATTTTGGCAAGCTCGCCATTTACATATACCTTTCCTTGTTCAACTAATTTTTCCGCTTCGCGACGTGAACAATAACCTAAGAAGCTAATCAATTTTTGGATTTTTATTTCTTCCATTTTTTCTCCCTGAAACTACTAAAAAATTATTTATATAATAAATACATTTCTTATTGTATCAATATTTACAATATCTAACCAATATTTATTTAAATATAAGTGGAGGACAAAAATGGATTTAAAAAATATAGATTACATTAAAAAATTAAGTTTACAGCAAAAACGTGATTTTATTACGAAATATTGCATGTATGTCAAAATGAAAAATGAAGTTAGTAAAAAAAATAATGATCCAAGTAAAATTAATAAAACATCGCTTGAAATTTTTCTGGATTCAATTAATAATGATTATAAGAAAATTTTTATTGAGGATTTCATCATTAATAACCCTGATAGTGAATGATATTTAAATAACTGGTCAAAGAATTCATATTATAAAAAATTACATTTTGTAATTAACCTGTTTTTGAGTTTTGTAAGTGCTATTAGTAAATAATTTAGTGCAAGAAGAAATATCAGCTGCTATTAAAAAGCCAACTTTCTGATTAGAAAATTTCTTTATTAAATCAGAGCGGGCAATTTATCTAACCCATTGAGTGAACTATACTGAGCGGGCGAATTTAACAGTCAGAAGATTAATTAAGGATGATAAATTTATTATTGAATTTAAATACTATAACTTCAAGGGTGACATCGAGGATGTAAAATTAGAGGCACTAATTAATAATAAAAGGGTAATGTTTAATAAACAGTCAGCTGGCAATGGCACATATATTTTCAGTTGTATAAGCGAATTTAGTCCAGATGTTCAGAAGCTGCCATTCAATGACATTTCAAATATAAATTTAGAGCTTTTTATTCTAAGTCGAAATAAATGATATCAAGCAGAACGTTTTACATATACAATAAATGCAATCAAAAATAGCAAACAAATTAAAGTGGATGAAAATGGTGCTAGCATTAACTTGCTAACGATGCTTAATATTACTAGCATTCCTAATGTAGCGGAACCAATTAAAATGAAGCACTATGAAAAACGAGAATATTTAAATTTCAATTTTAAACCAACACAGCTGAAACTTGGAAAATTTAATAAAAAAATCTTTGATTTTAGTCTATTTAAAATTGAAAATAACGGTCAAACAAATAAAATAATTAACCAAACAGATATTGAAAAATTAGAAATTAACGAAAATTAGATCTTGAAAAAATTAAGGGGAATGTTGATTTATTTTACAACCCTTGAGATAACAATCATAATAAAGAAATTATTATTGATTCATACTCATACTATGACAATAAATCAAAGAAAACAATTATTTCAGCTAACGATAAATCATCGGAAAAGGGAATTATTCTGCCTTTGGATTTTTATGGAAACTTCTTTTATGAAATGGACATTTCCTTCGGTGAAAAATTAAAAAAATTTTCGCTAGTTTACAATCAATATATTCCTAAACCTTTTTTTGATAAAAATATTGGTTTAGTAGATCTTAAAATAAAAAATATCAAAGGTTGATTAACTAAAGAAAAATGGCACACAGTAAAGTATGACAAAATTGAACAAATAGTAAAAAACGCAAAAAACCTAGAAGAAATATCAAAAATAGGAGGAGGTAAGCGTCATAAGTAGAAAAAAAGTTTTAATAGGTCTATCAGTTGGAGTTTTAGGATTAGCTGCCATTGGTGGAACTGTCGCTGCCTTTTGATTATTAACACAAAAAAATCAAAAGGTTAATAATGATGATAGAAAAGCTGGCAACAAGATTGGAGAAAGAGAGAGAAAGCCGAAAAAAGAACAAGAGGAAGATGATAGTAATATCGAAAAAGATATTGCTGGCGACCAACAAATTGAAGAAGACAACCTTAATAATAAACATAAAATAAAACAGGAAGTAATTTGGCGAGAAGTTTTTCCGGACATCAAATCAGAAGATTACTACGATCACTTAAATTTTAAAGACGGTCAGGGCTGAATTGATGAAAATATGATCACCATAATTATAAAAGACATTTTAAATCGAATGACTGTTACTGATGGCACAATTAAATATGCCTATAAGCAAGTCGATAATCAAAATGTGATAATTTCATTATACTGAGAGAATAATGAGAGAAAAAGTTTTGTATCATATAAGATAGCAATAAATAAGTTATAATTATTCGTATGAATATAGAAGAAGTAGTATTAAAAGAAATTAAAAAATTAACAAGAGTAAAATTTGATTTAAATTCAACTATCGAAAGTTTAAACATTGATAGCTTAGATCTAGTAATACTTGTTAGTGATATTGAAAAGAAATATAACATAAATATTTTAGATGATGAAGAACTAAATAATTTAAAAACCGTAGATGATATTGTTAAATTGTTTGCTAAAAAAATAAATAAATAGCATTAACATGTTAAAATATTTAACATAGCATTTTACGGGTATAGTTCAATGGTAGAACAACGGGCTTCAACCCCGTGTGTTGTGAGTTCGAGTCTTGCTACCCGTGCCATATCATTAATTTGAAAAAAATAAGTAATGTTTGTTTAATACTACATTACTTATTTTATTTACGCTTTTCGGTTAGTCATTAAAATGATATGGTGCCGTCAATTGGAATTGAACCAACGACCCCTTCCTTACCATGGAAGTGCTCTACCCCTGAGCTATGACGGCATAACTCTTACTATTATATATTAAAAATAAATAAAGATTTTTATTTTTCAAAATATTTAGGCATTTTATTATATAATGATATTCCCAAATAATACAAAATTAGTAGGAATAAAATATGTTTTTTAAAATTAATAAGAAGCGTGGCATTTCAAGTTTTAAAGCGATTAAACAG